>CAIWIS010000926.1 GCA_903912795.1 uncultured Bacteroidales bacterium | reverse complement strand
GCCAGAGTAGCTCACCCTTGTTTAGCCGTGTCGCGGGCCGCGGATGTGGTTGAGCGCCACCGTCCTGCCGTCATCCATCTTGAATACGTTCCTTCGGTACGATTGTGTGAATTAGACTTCTATTTGTGATATAATAAAGTACTGCGTCTTAAAGGCCCTTTCAGAGGGTTGGATGTCTTATTGATATCCCGGATTTTCTACAAAATTTGGATTATTTGCTGTACGAGCTAGCGTAATAGGCAAATAATAGTGTTTATCATCAAAATATACCTGTTGAACTCCATCTACATTATTTATAAGCACAATTTTATACTTGGCAGTGGAAGGGTTGTAAGCTCCTTCTACATAGGAGCTACCATCCAAAACAAGCGTAAGAGCTGTCATTGACTTGGATAATTCAGTTTTTGCAATACGCCAGCGACGAAGATCCCAATAACGGTTGCCTTCGAAGGCAAGTTCTACTTTTCGTTCCTTGCGAACCAAATCGCGGGTAATGGATGTACGAGGAGCTACACCCGCACGTTTACGAAGTTCGTTTACGGCCCATAGTGCATCAGCATCTTTCCCAAGTTCTATGGCTGCTTCAGCATAGTTCAGATATATCTCGCCTAAGCGGAAAATCATATAATCTGTATCCGAATAGTTTCTTTCCATGATCTTCGATCTATCTACTTCATCCAGGTATTTTAACACCCCAAAAGGTCTTGCTACACTTGCAGGAGATTTGCACAATACACCCTTATATGATCCTACATTGGTTTGTCCGGTGGGCGTTATTATGGCATAATGATAATCCAACACGGCCGTACCATTCATCCACGATGTTCCCTGTGTATAAATCGAAGCTTTAAACCGAGGATCCATATTTCCCCAGAGTTCATCGAGCGTCCATAAATAACCAGCAGTAATTTTAGTTCTGTCGATAACGCTGGATGTTCCATCAATTTTGTCGAAAGATTCAACCATATTTAAGTAAACTGATGCCTGCTGACCTGCTGACCATACATGATAGGTTTTTGGTACCATGAACATATCGTAGGAATGTCCTTTGCCCGATACACCATCAAATCTTTCCGAAAAAATGGATTCACTGTTCCCTTCATCCAAAAACAGGTTTCTGAAGTTGGCAGTTTTGTCGCTACTCTTGTTGTATAAAGCATATTTGACACTTTTTATAATTGAATCGGAAGCACTATAAGTGGCTTGCCAGTACGATAAAGCCTTATTTTGTGGAATTCCCACAACCCCATCCAAAGAAACGGTTCCCCAAGTGGCTATACTCCCTGCATACATGGAAGCCCGACTTTTCAACGACAAAGCAGCATATTTTGATGGTCGTCCAGCATCAGTTCCTGTAGTTGTTTCAGGTAAAATAGGAATAATGACATCAAGTTCCGATAAAACAAAATCATAAATCGTTTCCTCTTTATCTCTTTTGCGATACAGCTCTTCTTTACTTTCGGTTAATTGTTGGGCTTTTGTGATTAAAGGCACACCACCGTAGCGCTTTACCATATTGAAATAACAAAATGCCCTCAAAAAGCGTGCTTCAGCAATTCGTTGTGATTTATATGCTGCCGGCAATGGGAGGGATTCCATTTTTTCCAAAAAGATATTCAATTTCCTGACAGTTGAATATCCCCACCATTCCATCACACCACCAGCAATAGTAATATCTTTAGTCTTAGGAGCGCCTGTCCAGCCCTTTGTGGCCTCATCAGCAATGTTAATAGAGTGGGTCATTTCGAACCAACTGTATTGCGAAATTCCGTTAAAATTACGAAGAGGCGAATCGTACTGAGTTTCCCATGCAAAGTTCATTTCGCCATAACATTGATTCAGGCAATCGTCGATTAGAATAGGATCGGACCAGACGGTAGCATCGGAAATTATATCAAGCGGTTTTTTGTTAAGCACATCCTCACAGGCTGGTAAAAAAAGTATAGAAAACAGTAAGAATATTGTTGTTTTTTTCATGATTGACGTGATTTTAAAGTGATGCATTTAATCCAAAACTTATTGTACGGCTCTGCGGATACCACCGACCACCCTGAGCATTGGGAGTTTCTGGGTCAATGGAGTATTTATTCAAGTCGCTAATGGTAAATAAATTGGTCCCTGATACCGAAAATCTCATGGTTTGAATATTCAGTTTTTTAAGGAAGTGGTTGATAAAGTGATCTGTTCCACCGTAAACTGGTCGACTATACAATAACAAATCGCCAGGTTGCATGAATTCCATCAGTGCAGTTGAGATAGCAGACATACCACTTTCGAATACCGCACAATCTTC
>CAIWIS010000925.1 GCA_903912795.1 uncultured Bacteroidales bacterium | reverse complement strand
ATACATAGACGATTTGAATTTGGGTAATTGTGGGAGTGAAATCAAAAATTTAATTGAAAAAGGAATCTTCTTACAAAAAATCGGTTACAATACTATTATCTTTTTCGATTTCGAAAATTCGTTTGTATTAAGTGTAATGATATAAATTCCAAATTTAATGCTCTGTATATCAATTGTCTCAGTATAATTACCGGCCAACGATTTTTTTGTTGTAAAAATTGTTTTTAAAAGTATGCCGTTTAGATTAAATATATTCAAACTTACGGGTGAGTCAAGTTTTTGTGTGAAATTTATATTCAATTTATGATTTGAGTTATCTACTGCGGCATTAAAATCAAAATTTTCAGCTAATGGATTAATAATTGTTGTTATCGGTTTAAGGTATGCAGGGCCAACATCAGCCAGTTTTAGGGGTCGATTTACAATTGTTCCAGAAGTATTATACTCTTCGCACCCCGCATCTTTAAGTAAAGCACTTGCCGGACGTGGTAAACCTTTAATATCGAGCATTAGAGCAGGGTCATCGTCTACATTTGCAATGTCTAAAATGGATGGATAACCTACACTGGAAGCATTAATTGCCGGACTGGTAGCTGTTAATCCATAATAACCATCCGAATTAAGTGCTAATTTAGGTTCGGTATTTGTTATGCCTGCCGGAACAGTGATACCAAGAGTGCCCGAAGCAATATTTCCCAGCCACATCTCGTTTCCAACAGGATTACGGAAAATGGATCCTGAACTTTTTTGAAAAATGTTATTGGCAAAAGTCACATTACTTAAACCGCTCGTTCCCAAATCAATGGAGCCATCGATAAATGTATTATTCAAAAAAATTATGTTGTTAAGCGGATAATCAACTTCATATTGTAGCCTTACAGATGTTGTAAAACCTGTCGAAAAATAATTGTTGTAAACATAGTGATCGCCTCCTTCTTTAATGCGAATTCCTCCCGAATTGTTTATAAAAAAGTTGCCATAAGCCACGTTTCTGTATCCATGCCTGAAAACCATTTCTCCTCTTGGGTTATTGGTAAAAGTGTTGTATCTGCATACATTTTCGCAGGATTTTAAAGAAATACTTTCGCCATCACCCAAACCTACATTCTCAAAATAACAGTATTCAACAATGGTACGCGATGCATTATTCATTTCGGTACTTAACCCAATGCGGATAGGTTCGTTGCCATAATCGCCTCCCGGACCAGGAAAGTTTTGAAACGAACAGTAGCTGATTTTATGATAACCGGGCATGTTTGGAGTAGTTGTGATTTGAATCAAACAACCGATAATTGCATCCACTGGTTTGTTTTCGATATTGCAATTGGTGATTGTATTATACTGACTTCCACCATTTATATGAATGTATTTTTTTGCATGATAACCATTAAAATTTAATTCAGAAAGAGTATTATTATTGCCGTAAATATTGATAATTTCTCCATCAGCAATGTTTCCCGATCGAAACTGAAAACCACTAAATGTATTCCCATTCCCATTAATGTTAATCTCCTGTGTACCATTCAGAAAAACGCCTCCTGGAGTTTGTGCTTTTACAGCAATATTGTTTTTGTTGATAGTAATTACTGCATTCAGGTAGGTGCCGTTGGCCAGCAAAATTTCGTCACCCGAATTGGCATTATTTATAGCTGTTTGCAAAGCTGATATTGAGCTAACATTGATAGTTGCTGCATACGTTTTATTCAACAGGCATGAAAAATGCACAACTATAATTAGTGTGAAAAAGAATAATAAGGATGAGTTACGAGTTTTCTTATGCATTATTGAATAATTAATTTGGAGGATGTTTCAAAACGATCTGACAGAAGTTGTACAAGGTATATGCCTGATTTAATGTCTGATAAATCATAAGTTAACTCCGAATTCCCTGTTGGGATCAATTGGTTTACAACTAATTGTTTGATGCATTTTCCAGTTAAGTCGCAAAGGTTAAGTTGAATTTTTGCTGAATTATTCAACGAAATCTGTATCAATACTTGATTGGTTGCCGGATTTGGAAATAACTTCAAATCAGATAAAACTGATTTTGCTGGTTGCAAATCAGTCGAAAGACCTTTCAATCTTTCAGCCAATTGTGCTTTAAACAAACTTGGAATAGCAGTAATTTTAACTCCTTTCGATTCAACAATTCCGAGTGGATGCGTTGTCCATTGGCCCACATTGGTAATTGGTCCAACACAGCCAATTGCCCAATTGCGATGATAGGATGGTGGATCCTGAATAACTATATCGCCGGCGGTGCAGTTCCAAAACATGATTTGTGAGCCCGACCAACCATGACCCGAACCTGAATCGGCTCTATCCTGTACACGTAATTGACCATCGCCCAAAATATTATCGAGTAATATGCCTGTTGACCAACGGTGGTGCGGACCTAAATCGGCTTTTTGCAGAGATGCCGCACAGTTGTAAAAAACGTTTGGACCCGGCGTGCGACTGCCATCCACATAATCGTGTCGGCCACGTCGTGTATTGCAGTTTTGTACCAAACATCGTTCGCCATTTACATTAAAGCAATACCTGCGACCACCATCAATCACCGATATTGGGTCGTAATGTGCACAACTATCAACCGTTACAAATGCGGCTTCGCTATCGATAAAAACACAGGAATAACCAAAACTGTAGGCAGTAACTTTTTTCACCCAGCAATTTTCGGCATTGTTTATCGAAATTGCTTTCCAACCATGATTTTCATCGGTTGATGAGGTGTATGTGGATGTAATCTGCATATTTTCGACGGCACAATTTTGAATGCGTGCTGAAGTAAATTTTACCACAAAGCCATTAGCATATTGAGGGTCAATGACATCCATTATTGGAGCATCGAGCGTAAGAATATTTCCCTGAACTTTTAATAATTTACGCTCGTAACTAATTTTATAACTCGAGGCTGTCCAATTGGTTGCTAATGGGTCTAAATCGGTGAGTTTGTCCATGCCCAATAAAGTAATCCATGCATCATTAGGCTCACGACGCACATGTACCCAGTCGCCGGCTGTGAATGAATGACCAGTTTCTACAGTTATCGTTTTTGTTCCAATTGGTACAAAAATATCCGTTATTTTTTTCTGACTTTCGCTTATTTCAGTTTTACCGGAGGTGCCATTAATATTAATCAAATCGTACTGAACTGTTCCGGTTGCTCTAAAATTGGTAGCAAGACCTTCGCCGCGAAGCACAATGCCACTTGCATTTACATTGATAGCTTTGTTCATAGCGTAAGTTCCAGCTCTAAAAAGTATAGCACCACGAATTCCATTTACAAGAGGCATTGCAGCTACTTCATTAATTGCATTCTGAACATTCGCCACATTATCGCCCGCAACAGCCGTTACAGTTTTCACTACTGGAACAAAGGGTATAGGTTTTTCTGAATTTTGATAGCCAACGCCACTAAAATCGGGAATAACATTGCCTTTTTGATCAGCAGTGTACGTGAGTTTTCCATTGGCATCAATCGATATCAATGTGCTTGTTTGACCACTAATATGTAGTAAGCAACCTGCTATAAAAAATAATGCCAATAGATATCTCATATTATTTACAAATGTTATTCGTCATCTTTCTTAGCCTTTTTTGCTTTGTTTACATTGCTTGCATGTCTTCCACTTTCGTCGCCGGTATCAATAATTCCACCTTGAGGATTTAGTCGGTCGAGTTCGGCCTGTAAACTTTTACGGGCAGCAACTGCTTTTGGATCTTGCGAATCGGTAGGAACCAGAATTTCTTCGAAAGGAGCTTTGCTCATATCATACAATTCGCCTTTCTGATTTAATTTAAACTCCGAATTCCGAGCATACCAATTTCGAGCCAATTGTATATAGATTGACGAACGTGGATTTCCTTTTTGCCCATGAAGTTGTGCATTAAAACTCTGTCCATCAAACACTTTATCAGTTGGAAGTTGGGCGCCAGCAATTTCGACAAAAGTTGGCAGAAAATCAACGGCACTAATTAAATCATTTGAAACTTTGCCTTTGGGAGTAACATTGGGCCAATACACCAGCATAGGAACCAAAGCGCCACCTTCCTGCATAGAACCTTTTTGACCAATTAACCGCCGACCGCCAATAGTAGCAGCATCGGCATTAGGTTTTGCTGTTCCGTTATCGCCAAAAAACACCAAAATCGTGTTTTTATCCAGTTTCAGGCGAACCAATTCTTCGCGCAATTGCCCCACCAATTTATCCATGTAGCGAATATTATCGTCGTAAATATTCTTACTATCCGCTTTACTATCAGGAGTAGGTAAAATTTCGCCATGAACATGCGACAATGAATAATAGGCAAAAAACGGTTTGTTCTTATTCTGGGTCATAAATTCCACCATTCTTTTGTGCATTACATCCGGCATGTATTCTTTGTCCTTTAAGGGAGTTTTAACACCATTCAGCATATAGCTTTTTCCCTTTTCCTGTGTATTCCAATAAATACCACTTCCATTAAAACGCAGGTAATCATCATAGCCCCAATCCGAAGGTTCGAGTTGCATCTGACCTTGTTTGCCTATCATAGTAGAAACATAACCAGCCTTTTTCAAATAAGTTGGTATCAACGATTCAGCTGTTGGTTTCACTTCTACACAGGCATCTTGATTGGTTGCACCAGTACGAAACAAGTGGCGTCCGGTAAGAATCATCGAACGCGAAGGGCCACTCAAAGGTGCTGTATATGCATTTGTAAATCGCATTCCATCACTTGCCAGCTTATCTATGTTTGGTGTTTTGTACTTATCTGCGCCATTACATCCTATTTCGGCATAACCTAGGTCGTCGGCCAAAATAAATATTATGTTTGGTTTTTTAGCTTGCTCTTTGGCTTGTAATGTGGCATTTACACCAATAGCTCCTACTGCAATTAAGCCTGTAGTCTTCAGAAAATCAATTCGTTTCATTTTTTTTGTATTTTAATTCGATGATAATATTAAACAAGGGTATTTTACTTAAATTTTTAACTACATGAACCATCGGTTCAGCAAATCGTACTGTATTTGGAACCTGAATTCCACCGCCAGGCGAACCATTTGGCTTATATCGTGGATCGGTCAACTGGACTTCATTGAGCCGAACAACTACTCGTTGTGCATGGCTGTGCAATTCACGGGTATCGCCACCTTCAAGTCTTTCTTCAAAAATACGAAATTCAGTATCTTCGTACACAATAGTGTTTTTTTGAGGCTCTAACCATTCAGTAGGTCCTTTTGGTGCCGGATGGTTTAACTTGAATACCACCTCAAAAAAATCACCAGTTTCAATTCTGTATTTTTCATTCCGTTGAAATACAGCTACTTCGCCACGCTTTAGTGTTTTATTCGTTTTTTTGCTTTTGATTTTTGTATCTGTCAAAGCAACAATTACTCGTGTACCAAACAAGGTATCGTTGGCCGAAAATCCAACAGTTGACTTTCGCATAACTTTCACAAACTCATTCTCCAATGCCACCGAATCAACTTTTGTGGCAGCAAAAATAGCGGCTATGAAGAAAGTGAAAACAAAGAATGTGAATATTTTTTTCATTTAAAATGCGTCTTTAAATCCCCTTTTGGGGGATTAGGGGGCTTCTACTCTATTTCAAACACCATAAAATTATCAAACTGTTGATGACTCATAGTGGTTCTGAATCCAAAAAAGCCTTCGGATAATGGCGTTTCTTCTTTCAATTCCCAATACAATTCATCGTCGATAAAATAGCGGATTAATCCATTGTGAACAATAATTTTAACCTGATATTCGGTATTTCCTTTCAATAAATGTGGAGCATCGCTATATTCCTGCAATACGGGTTTATTACCATCGCTGCTGTATTTTCTGAATCGGGTAAATTTATTGTTATGACCCCCTACTCCGGCATAATACAAATTGAGATTGTCGTACGATGAGAATTTCCCATCTCGTATAATCTCTTTTTCATTAGCAGGGTCTGTTGCCATCCAAAAAGCATTCATATCCGAAACACGGTCGTTTTTTCCACCTTTATCCAAAACAGTAACATCATATATTATCATGATATTCCCTTTCAGTTTGGGCTTAAACCAAACGCTAGCACCACGTGCAGCACTAACATCGAGCTTTCCATCAATTAATTGAATCAAAGAAGAATCGAGTTTTTCAAATTCAACTTTCCAATTCGACAAATCAGAATTAAATTTTTCAGTATAAATAATTTTCTCATTTCGAACTGTACAAACATAGGGTTTCTTTTTCTCAATAGTTTTAATGTCTTGAGAAAATACGAATAAATTGATGATTGACAGTGTGATAATGGTTAATTTAACTTTCATTTTTGTATATTAGAGTTATCTCCTACAATAGCTTTCGAAATAGAATTAACTTCTTTAATCAGCAATGGATAAGCCGGATCATCCATTCCACCATGATCAAAACCCTGCAATTCGTATAGTCGCGTTTGTTTGTGGCCTGATAATTTCATCATTCTACATAAATACGCATTTTCTTCATATCTTCCCAGCAATTCCAATTCACGATCGCCAGTAATAAGCAACATGGGTGGTGCATCGGGACGCACAAAATAGAGTGGTGCGTATTTATCAATAATTGGTTGTGTGTTTTTTATTCCATTTTCCTTCCGAATAGTGAAATGAGTAATTGCCTGACCACTAAAAGGAATAATCGCTGCAATGTTGTTAGCATCAATATCATATTTACTTAAATAACTCTTATCAAGGGTAATCATTAAATCTAAATAACCACCAGCTGAATGTCCCGAAAGGAAAATCAGTTTTGAATTTCCACCATATTTCCCAATGTTTTTAAACACCCAAGCCACCGCAGCCGCTGCATCTTCTATATAGGCAGGTGCTTTCACTTTGGGCGATAAACGGTATTCAACACCAATTACTGCAAAACCTTTTTCTTTCAATGCACTTGGAATTTGTTTTTTTCCTCCAGTCATTCCACCACCATGAAACCATACGATGGTGGAAAAATTCTTGATATTTTTAGGATAATAAACGTCCAGAACACATTGCGAATTGATATATTCATCCGTTTTATTAATAGAATCGGAATAATAATGGATATTATTTTCTGTAATATATTGCTGCTGAGCTGATAATACTACAGAATTTGCTACTAAAAGCAGTAAAAATAGTTTTTTAATTATTGACATTGATAAGAATTTAATAGTTATGTTAATTATGAATTGCCGGCTGCTTTAGCTGCTGGAAATGTTTAATGATTTTTTATAGGCTTTAGCCAAATTATTATATTATTTTGGCTAAAGCCCATCTCAATTTCTAACTATTTTCCACCCCATAAATGGGGCAGCAATTTATAAGCACCTAAATCAACCAAGCATATCACCAGTATTTTCATTAAATGTCTTTTGTCTTTGATCTTTGCTCTTTGTACTATTCAACTCCAACTCCCATTTTCCGTCCTTTTTTGTTTGAATCAGTGCTAATTGGAGTTTGCCAGTTGGCTAATTTTGAATAATTTACATATTGTTTGTGTTCGCGATCCATAGCATCTTCGAACATATCTTTCATCATAGCTTCGTCCTTAGCGTAGGCATTATCACCAATTACACTTTTAGTTTCAAGTGGATCTTTCACGTAATCGTACATTTCCACTGCTTCAATTTTAGCTGCGCTAAAAGGTTTTTCGGCTGAATAATAATCACCAATCCAAACAGTGTAGCGGAATTGTTTGGTACGAATGGAATAACCCATGGATTTGCTGCGGGGATATTGACTCATAGCATATTCTCTCAGTTGAACAGTTGGATTTTTCATGGCCGGAACCAAACTAACACCGTCTAAGTATTTTGGTGTAGGAACTCCCGTTAAATCGCATAATGTTGGAAAAATATCCACAAATTCGCATTGTGTTGTTGGTTTGGCATTTTGCAACATACCTTTTGTTCCGCGCATCAACATACATGCATGAGTAGCATTCTCAAAATCAGTATGTTTGTTCCACAATCCGTGATCGCCCAAATGCCAGCCATGATCGCCCCAAAGTACAACAATGGTGTTTTCGGCAAGCCCTAAACGATCCAGTTCGTTCAATACTTTTTGCAATTGTGCATCCATGTACGAAGTTGCCGCATAATAACCATGAATCAATTCTTTTTGTTTATCAACCGGTAAATGTTCCAATTCTTTTTCAGAATAACTATCAAATTGAGGAATATCGGTGTAACCTTTCAATTCGCCCGAAACATGGTAGGCCATTTCAGGACTTCCTACAGCTTTTTTCTGGTAAGGAGCAATTTGAAATTGATCACGTTTGTATAAATCCCAATATTTTTTGGGTGCAACAAAGGGTAAATGCGGTTTAATAAATCCTACAGCTAAAAAAAACGGTTTGCCTTTTTCTTTTAGCTGATTCATCAACTTAATGCCTTCCTCGGCAGCTAAACCATCCTGATAAGTATTGTCGGACACATCGGCACATTCCATTGCAGGTCCTTTTTTGCCTTTTTCGGGTTTAAAATTTGCATAAGAATCAACTTTTACATTCACATACGGCATCGTCCAAGATGGAGCATCGTGTCCTGGCCCTGCACTACCCATGTGAAAAATTTTGCCTGTAGCAGCCGATTCATATCCATTTTTAATAAAATGCTCCGAAATACTCACAGCATTGGGGTTTACCTGTCGAAAATCGGTTACCAAGTCCCACACTCTTGTTTTGTCAGGGCGCATACCAGTCATAATACTAGCACGTGTAGCACCACTAATAGCTTGCTGCACGTAGCAATTCTGAAAAGCAAATCCTTCTTTAGCCAAGCGGTCCATACCGGGAGTAACTGCAATTTTATCGCCATAAGCAGCAATTAAAGGTTTTAAATCGTCAACGGCAATAAACAAGATATTCGGTCTTTTTACATCTTTTGACTGCGAGAATGCGGGTACAGTGGCCAAACCCATTAGCACTAAATTAAGTCCCTGATTTTGAATAAGTTTCTTCATGATATTATTTTTATTTTTGATTTTATGTTTTATAAATTCATCCACAAAAGTGGGTTTTTAATTGGTAAATTTCGTAAACTCTCATTTCCTAATTTTTTATTAACCAATGATTTCCACATTTCAAGATATGATAAATTGCTATAAGCATGGGCTGCTAAAAACAGAAATGCAGAAGAACGCGGTTGCTCATCCCATTCGCTGATATCCTGTTTATATGTCCATTTATTTTTATCTTCAATGTAAGGATACATAAACTCCACCGATTTACTAATAGAACGTCCATCGGCTGTTTTATAATTCCATAAATCATTATTTTTATCCGAAATTAACGCTACCAATGTTGTCATGCCATCAAGATTAAACTGCATATACGAATACGGTTTGGTACGCGCTAATTCTTCCGGATAACTTCCATCCAAAGCCATTTGCTTTGGTAATAAAATGGTTTTATATCGAATGCGAATGCTGTCGAGCATGGTTTGATTATTTGTAAGCAATGCATAAGCTGCCGCTTGCGTGTGCCACCACGTACCGTGATTGTTTTTCCAGTTTTTTTCAGCAATTCCATACGGATGTGTGTCAAGCCAATTCAGAAACAGTGCAAACCATTCTTTTACCTCAGCATTTAGTTTTGTCGAAAAATAAGGCGAATGTTCCAATTGTTTTACCGAAAGCGCTACTTCAATGAGTGGTGTAGCATCAATTATGCCAATTCCGCGTCCGGTACAAACTCCTTTAATGGCTTGTGAATAAAGTAAATGTGGATTCATTAGCGTTGTAGTGTCAGCAAACCACGCTTTTAAGTGTCTGGATGCTGTTTCAACGTACTTTTTATTGCCCGTAAGCAAGTAAGCCGATGTTTGAGTGCCAACAATCCAACTCAGTTTTTTAAGCATTTCGTTATGTGCATCGAAGTTTTCAGGGTTTCGCTGACCATCTTTTTGAATGTATTTACCATTAGGATCTTTTGGGTTTGGCCACCAATAAGTACCTTCGGAATAATAATCGTGTTTACCACCAGCACTGCGAACACACGAAGCCGAAGTTACAGTTTGTGGCTTAATGGATAATTGTTCTTCAGCCATTTTTATCGTATTTGCTTTCAAATCCTGAAATAATTTGTCAGCAACAGGCGCATTTTGTGTTCTGAAAAATTCAATCATTTGTTGATTCATTTCAGCAGCTACTTTTTTGTACGATTTTTCATTTACCACATTATTCTTTTCCAGTGGATCTTTCTGATAATCATACAATTCAGTTGCTACAACCAAATCTTTATTATAAGCTTTGTCCGAACGAAAATCATTTTTCAGCCACATAGTAAATCGGTAACGTTCGTTACGAATGGAATAGCCCATAAAATGCCCATCGGCGTATCCCAATCTTGCATTTTCTACTGCATTAGTTGATCTTGGATACTGACTAACAGCAAATTGCTTGACTTTGGCAGTTGGATTTTTCATTATGGGAACTAAACTTTTTCCATCCAAATTAGTTGGAATGGATACGCCAGCCAAATCGCAAAGTGTAGGAAAAACGTCCACAAATTCGGTAGGCGAGCTTGTTTTAGATGATTTAATTCCGGGAGCAGAAATAATGAGTGGTGCACGCGTAGCTTGTTCGAAGTTTGTATGTTTACACCACAGATTATGGTCGCCAAGGTGCCAGCCATGATCGCCCCAAAGCACTATAACCGTATTGTTTGTTAGACCCAACGAATCCAACGTGTTGAGCAATATCCCAACTTGCGCATCGGAGTACGAAACAGCAGCGTGATAGCCATGAATCAGCTCTTTTTGTTTGTCTAATGGCAATGTAATGCCAAAATCCTTTTGGTCGGTAAACTCTAACAAAGCCGGTATATCTGAATAAGCACGTATCTCGCTTGCTGCATGATATGACATATCAACCCCGTTTTTAGCTTTTTCCTGATACGGTGCAATAGGTAATTTATTGCGGTCGTACATATCCCAATATTTTTTAGGAGCCACAAAAGGCAAATGCGGTTTTACGAAACCCACAGCAAGGAAAAATGGTTGATTTTTTTGTTTTAATTGTGCCAAAATTGCCTTAGCCTGAAGTGCATTTGCACCATCAACATAAGCATTATCAGCTACATCGGCACATTCAACTGTGGGTTTAATTTTTGTGGAAGCGTAGTCCAGGGCATCATTCTGACTCATTCCCTTTGCCAACGCTTCGTTTTTAAATTTTTCAGCCAATTCTTTGGTTTCCTTAAGCTGATAATTACCAAACACGGGTTCACCTGTAGCAGAATTGAAATAATTTTGAGCTTTTTTATAATAAGGAACGCTCCACGAAGGTTCGTCCAATTGTTTATCAACACAGCGAGGATCGTAAATTTTGCCTAATCCTTGTGTACTAAAACCTTGTGTAATTAAGTATTGTGGTAAACTTACAATATTCGGATTAACATCACGCATTTTGGTTTTCAAATCCCACACTTGGGTATGGTCAGGGCGTAATCCGGTCATGATGCTGGCACGAGTTGGACCTGAAACTGCTTGCTGACAGTAATTACTCATAAACACCGTTCCTCGCGATGCCAAACGGTCGATATTTGGAGTTTTTATTGTTTTATCGCCATAGCATCCTAAAATAGGTTTCAGATCGTCGACTGCAATAAATAGAATATTTTTTGGAAGCTGTTTTGTTTGCTGTGCTTGCAAGCAAGCAGTTGAGCTAGAAAAACCAACTAATGCAAAACAAATATTTTGAATCTTCATTTTGAAAATTATTTGGAATTAAATTCTATTTTAGCTTTCTCTTTCAACATTTTACTACGCACCAACGCTTCGAGGTAATAATAATCAGCATAAATCAAAGGTACATTTACTTCAGAATTTTGAGGAAACGAACCTGTAGACTGCGTCAATAAGAAACCTTTGTTCGACTTATATTTACAAAGATAAGTTTTATTTAGCGATGTCATAATTACATTAGCCATATTGCGATAATAATCTGCTTTTGTAGTTTCATAAGTCGATAGTTCGTACAAAGCAGAAGCTAAAAGTGCTCCTGCAGATACATCTCGAGGCGTTTTATTACCAGCAGGTGCATCGAAATCGAAATACGGAATTTTATCAGCTGGTAAATTTTTATGATTCAGAATGAATGATGCAATATTCTCTGCAAAATTCAAATATTTGATATCCTTTGTTTCGCGATACATCATTGTGTAACCGTACAATGCCCACGCTTGACCGCGCGACCACGACGAACTGTCGTTCAAACCCTGATGGGTTGTTTTTTTGAGTACTTCGCCGGTTTCGGGGTTGTAATCCACCACGTGATAGCAACTGTAATCTTTACGGAAATGATTTTTCATTGTAATATTGGCATGCGAAACAGCAATTTTATAAAATACAGAATCGCTGGTATGATGAAATGCATAAAACAGCAATTCCAGATTCATCATATTGTCGATAATTACCGGATTGAGCCATTTTTCTCGACTATGATCCCACGAAAGGATGACTCCGGTTTTAGGATTAAAACGTTTGATTAATGTATAAGCCGATTGTATCAGAATATTTTTATAATTCTCGTTGTTTGTAATCCGATATCCATTACCAAAACTACAAAGCATCTTGAACCCCATGTCGTGAGTGATGGCATTCGTTTTTTCGGGTTCAATTTTCAACGTGAATTTATCAGCCAATTTTTCCCATTTTTTATCTCCGGTAAGTTCCGAAACATACCACAAATTACCCGGAAAAAAGCCGCTGCACCAATCGGAAGATGGAATCATACGCAATGTTCCATTGTATTCGACGCTACGTGGTGTAACCAAAATGCGTTTTTTAGAATTGGTATTTTTGTCTGACAAGGTCGTTTTTGACAGTGCTGAATCGATACAACTCAACATAAAACTTGTCTGATTTCCGATAAATTTCAAAGGTATTTTGGGCTGTTTTGTGTTTGCAAATGATGTAAATGTAGTTATCAATAATGTTGCAAATACTATTAGTTTTTGTGTGTGTGAAAAATTCATGTTTGTAATTTTAAATTTCGATTAAATCCAGTACAAATTTAGATATATAAAATAGTAGGGAGTTTCAAGTTTAAACCAATTGCTTTCAATTATCATTCAAATTAAATAAAATGCTGAAATTTATCGAAAAAGGTCAATCATTTTAGTATGACTGACCTTTTAAGTAATGGTTTAATAAGTTACACCAAGCTGGTTTATTCCAAAATTATTTTCTGAGTTATTTGTTGTTGTAAACCATTTATTTTCAGTAAATATGCTTGCTTTGGAAAGTTTGATAAGTCAATTGTTTTGGTAGTTTTGCCACAAGTAAAATCCATGCTATCAAAACTTGATTTTAACTTTTCGCCTTTCAAATTAAAAAGTTCCAAATTTACTTTTGCACTTTGGTTCAAAGTACATGTTAACTCATATTGTCCTTTGATTTTTGTTGGAATAACTTCTACTTTCGACTCACCTGATTGCGGAATAATCACTGTTGTTGGCGGATTTTCCTGAATTGAAAACGAATTAAATCGCATAGCTTCGTCGCGTAAATCGGCTGGAGTATTCAAACTTCGATATATTCCCCATTTAGGTCGAATAAATGTATTGTCAGGTCGAAAAGTGAGCATCGATGGATTTGAATACGTTAAAATTGTAGCTCCGGTAGCGATGTTTCTAATTGAAATTGAGTAAGTTCCATTTGTTGTATCTACTTTAATTAACTCAGTTACTTCTACCCAGTTTCCTTCGAAAAGCGAAAGATTGACCGATGTAAGTTTTTCCGAACTGAGTAACGAACTTACGTAGTAGTTAAGCTCCATTTTGTTTGGACTGCCTTTACGGGCTGTTAATGTAAAAATCGGATCAGCTTCGTCACCTCCAACCGCTTTTATCTGATGCAGGTGCGAAAAGCTGGACGAAGGTTGAAATCCTACCGGAACGCGGAATTTCCATTTGTATTCAATTGTTTCTCCAACAACTCCTTTGAGCGAAGCCGGCGAAGCATCGTAAGTTTTAATCTCCAAGCGTTGACGGTCGAAATTGATGCAACGGTCGTTATCGGGAGTTACGTGCATGTAAAACTCAAACACATACTGATTCAGCTCATTGTCCCACACTTCGGCTATATGTCGACCAAATTCAGGATGCACACATTCCGGATTTTCAACTACATCGCCACCATTAGGCGCTAATACGCTGTTTATTAATTCGTAAGTACTACCCGGACCATTGGCATTCAGCACAGTTTGCGCATAAGAATAAAGGGAAATGGAGAGTAAGAAAATAAGAAAATAGAAATTAAGTTTTTGCATGATTTTAGTTGACCTCACCCCAACCCTCTCCAAGTGGAGAGGGAGTAGGCTATTTTGTGCAAATTTCTGTCTTTTTTTAAGTATTCATTTAATTATCACATCAACTCATCATCACATCACCACATCCGTTGTCTGTTGTCCGTCGTCTGTTGTCTCATCTTCATTTCAACCCAATATTTCCACCATCAGTTGCCAGCCCTTTCAACTTTGACTTTTTATCCAAATTAAAACTTTTCTTTTCAAATTTCACCGAATCATGATTCAGCTTGCTAATTGTTGCACCACTTTCAGCTTTGGGGTCGGCACATGATGAGAAACAGCAATTTGTTACACTATTTTTACTTCCGTACAGACGAACACTTGTTTTAACCATCGAATTGGCAAAAATGCTATTGCTAATTGCTACATTTACTATGCGGGTAAGTTTTACTATGGTTTGTTTTTCATCTATTCCCACATTATCGAATACACAATGGTCAATTTTCAACGCGCCACCAAGTGTAGATTCATCGTT
>CAIWIS010000924.1 GCA_903912795.1 uncultured Bacteroidales bacterium | reverse complement strand
GTCGTTCCCTTGCCTATTTCGGATTGTTTTACATAAATTTTTCCATCGTGATAACTCTCAATTATGCGTTTTGCTAATGACAAACCTAATCCCCAACCACGCTTTTTAGTAGTAAAGCCAGGCGAAAAAATTGTTTTGTATTTATTGCGTTCAATTCCCTTTCCGGTATCCTGCACATCAATTACAATGTCATTGTCTTTGTGATTTACAAACAAATCAATTCTACCTACACCATCCATAGCATCAATGGCATTTTTACATAAATTTTCAACAACCCATTCGAAAAGAGGAACATTAAGATGTACAAAAATGGGGTTTTCATCATTAAAATGACACTCGATGGCTACTTTTTGTGATGATCGATTGTTAATATATTGAACAGCATTACTTAATGCATCATTCAAACTCACCAAATTCAAATCGGGAGCAGAACCAATTTTTGAAAAACGCTCAGCAATAATGCGCAATCTATTAACGTCCTTGGACATTTCGTGAATTAATTTATCCTCTGTATAGCGCGCTTTCAACAAATCGACCCAAGCTAGTAACGAAGATATAGGTGTACCAAGTTGATGTGCTGTTTCTTTGGAAAGCCCAACCCAAACTCGGTTTTGTTCGGCATTTTTGGTACTCGAAAATGCAAAAAACGATATAAAAAGAAAAATGACGATAACCCCTAATTGAATATATGGGAAATAATATAACTGTTTCAACAACAGTGAATCATCATAATAAATATATTGCTTTGCATTACCCAAATCTACAACAATTGCCTCGCGATTTGATTTCAAATCAGAAATTTTGTTTTTATAAAATTCCTCAATATTTTTGGTTGGTTCAACAATATTGCGCGAATGCAACAAATGGTCTTTTTCGTCGACAATTACAACCGGAATTGTTGAATTGCCTTCGATTATACTGAGAATAAAATCAATATTTGTATCCTGATCGGCTAAAATAAACTGACGGGTAGCTTGAGCCCAAATCTCAATTTTTTTCTGCTCTTCCAATGCAAGTGATTTAGCTAACTTATTGGTAAATAGTGTTGATACAACAACAATCGTTGCACCAATTACTATAAACACCAGTCTAAAATGGCGCGAAAAATCAATTAATTTATTAAATTGCATACTTCAATATAAAAAATAACACAAAAGTAAATAACGTCAAAAGTAATAAAAAAGTATGATACTTTGATGCAAATTCACTATATCCTTAATTTGTTGTATCTTTGCACATTGAAGTTAGAGATTCAAGATTAGAAGTTAGAAATTAGAAGTTAGAAGTTAGAAAATTGAAAATGCATAAATCAGGTTTTGTAAATATTGTAGGCAACCCAAATGTTGGGAAATCAACATTAATGAATGCGCTTGTTGGAGAACGAATTTCGATAATTACATCGAAAGCGCAAACCACCCGTCACCGCATATTAGGAATAGTAAATGGCGAAGATTTTCAAATAGTATATTCGGATACTCCTGGCGTATTGAAACCAAATTACCGCTTGCAGGAATCGATGCTCAATTTTTCGCGTTCGGCACTTACCGATGCCGATGTACTGCTTTATGTAACCGATGTTTTTGATTCGAACGAAAAAAATGCTGATTTTGTTGAAAAAGTAAACCTCAACCCTGCCCCGCTCATACTTATCATTAATAAAATTGATTTAATTGACGAAGAAAAACTGATTGTATTGGTGGAAAAATGGAAAGAATTATTGCCAAGAGCCGAAATTTATCCTATTTCAGCATTGGAAAAGTTTAATATTGATCCACTTTTCAAACGCATAAAAGACCTTTTACCTGAATCGCCTGCGTTTTTCGACAAAGATCAACTCACCGATAAACCGACACGTTTTTTTGTTACCGAAATAATTCGTGAAAAAATTTTAATGAATTATGAGAAAGAAATTCCTTATTCGGTTGAAGTGGAAGTAGAACAATTTCAGGAAGATGATAGGTTGATTCGGATCAATGCTGTAATTTATGCCGAACGCGATTCACAAAAAGGAATTATCATAGGCCATGGAGGAAAATCGCTCAAAAAAGTAGGTACAGAAGCTCGCAAAGACATGGAAACTTTTTTTGACAAAAAAGTTTTTCTTGAACTTTATGTGAAAGTTGAAAAAGACTGGCGCAATAAGGATATGAAACTCAAAAGCTTTGGTTATAAATTAGACTAAAGTATGGTTGGTAACGCTAAACAACAAAACTGGGTACATTACTTATTATTACTCACAGGCGTTTTATGCATTTCGTGGTCGGCAATATTGGTAAAATTAGCCGATGTGAGTGGCTTGGGATCAGCTTTTTACCGCATGTTATTTGGTACTATTGGTATAATTCCGGTCTGGCTTTACTTCCGCAAACCCCTTACTGATAAAAAAGGAATAACTATAGCCATACTATGCGGTGCACTTTTCGCTACGGATATTGCCCTTTGGAACACCTCCATTTTATTATCAAAAGCCTCGGTATCAACATTATTGGCTAATCTTGCTCCTGTTTGGGTAGGCATTGGCTCACTGCTTTTTTTACGCGAAAAACCAGGTAAAATTTTCTGGATAGGCACGCTAATATCGATGATTGGAGTTGGGGTTATTGTTGGCATACGGAGTGTTTCTGACCTTTCACTTACTAAAGGAAATATACTTTCGATAATTGCCAGCGTGTTTTATGGAGCATATTTACTTACCGTCAGGAAAGGTCGTGTTGGACTCGACACCTTTACATTCACTACCATTTCAATGATTTCGAGCACTGTTATTCTAGGCGTAATTTGTTTGATAAGCAACACACAATTAACAGGTTACAGTACTAACTCGTGGATTTATTTAATAATCCTTGGTCTTATTCCACAGGTAATAGGGTGGCTCAGTATCAATCAAGCATTGGGGCATATAAAACCGACTATAGCTTCAGTCAGTTTATTGAGCCAGTCAGTTTTCACTGCTATTTTTGCCTTGCCTGTATTAGGCGAAATGCTAACATTCAGCGAATTATCGGGAGCAGTACTGGTATTAACCGGCATATATTTGGTTAATAGAAAAGCATAAATTTGTTACAATTTCGCAATTACTTCTACTGCTTTTTCGGCAGCTTTTCCTTTTCCGTACAAATCCAGACTAAAGTCGGACGTTTTTGATTTGAAGTAAGAAAACGCTTCGGCAAGCAAGTTTTTATCACTACCTACCAAGCGATTGTAATCGTTGTTAACCAATTCAACCCATTCGGTTTGTTCGCGCAAAGTGATGCAATGTTTTCCAAAGAAAAACGCTTCCTTTTGTACACCACCGCTATCTGTAATCACCATATCGCAATTCTTGAGCAACATTATCATATCGAAATAACCTACAGGATCAATAATTGTGAAATCGGGTAAACGGTAGTTTTGAGCCAAAATATTACGCGTTCGCGGATGCAATGGAACTACAACTTGAACGTGTTTATTAATTTCGGTCAATCCATCAATAATTTGTTTCAAATTATCCGGATTATCGGTATTTTCTTGACGGTGAATAGTAGCCAACACAAATTTATTAACGCCAATTTTTCTGATTATATCCGATTTTAATTGTGCTTTTTGTGCATAATACATAGCTGCATCCTGCATTACATCGCCATTTTTGATTATTTGAATTGGCATTGTATCATAACCTTCGCGCTTCAAATTTTCAACTGCTGTATCGGTAGGGCAAAACAATACGTTCGAAATCCTATCGGTGAGTATGCGATTAATTTCCTCGGGCATACGCATATTGAACGAACGCAAACCTGCTTCTACATGAATAACCGGAATATGCAATTTGGCAGCTGCCAACGCACCAGCCAAAGTAGAATTTGTATCACCAAAAACCATAACTCCCTCAGGCTTTTCTATTTGCAGAATATGCTCAATACCTTCGAGCATGCGCCCAGTCATTGCCCCATGCGACACACCATGAATATCCAACTGATATGCCGGCTTAGGTATTTCCATTTCCTGAAAAAACACATCCGACATATTAGCATCGAAATGCTGACCAGTATGTATTATTTTTTCGTCAATACCCTGAACTTGAAACTGACGGCTCAACGTGGCTGCCTTTATAAACTGTGGACGTGCACCAACTACGGTTATAATTTTTTTCATTTTAATTAATTTAATGCCAACGGATAATTGACTACTGACGACAGAATTTCTGCTTTTCTTTAATTATCGAAATGCAAAGATACTATTTTTTTTGATTCTTTATTTAGTTGATAAAATCACTTTTTGAAGGGTTTACTTATAATGAATTATGGTTTAGGAAAGCCATAATTTGTAAGTAAAAGAGTCACACAAATTGACAGTTTCAGCATTTTAGAACATCCATACCTTTGAAGCTTGCGAACATATTTTACGATTTATTTGTTTCAATGTGAATCATCACAACAACATACATTATGAACCCACAGGTTGATATATTTTATCAAAATGCTCCCCGCTGGCAACAGGAAATGTTGTATTTGCGCGCAATAGTACTCGATTGTAATTTGGTGGAGGAGTATAAATGGCGAGGTCCAATATATTGCCACAACAACGCCAATATTTTGGCTGTCAATGCCTTTAAAGAAAGTTGCGTACTATCGTTTTTTAAGGGTGCTTTGCTATCCGACCATGCAGCAATACTTACAACGCCCAGCGAAAACTCACAAGAATTCAGGTATATTAAATTTACTTCTGTTGACCAAA
Organism: uncultured Bacteroidales bacterium; assembly: GCA_903912795.1. Classification (GTDB taxonomy): domain Bacteria; phylum Bacteroidota; class Bacteroidia; order Bacteroidales; family Paludibacteraceae; genus Paludibacter. Next base: position 7,325 of record CAIWIS010000924.1, on the reverse strand, counting down.
TAGCAGCCATCGAACAAACAATAAAAACGTATATTTATGAGGCAGTGGAAGTGCAAAAAGCTGGTCTAAAGGTTCCCTTGGTTAAGCCCGAAGATTTAATTTTGCCAGTTGAGCTGACTCAAATTTTTGATGCCGATCACAAGTTCAAAGCTGCTTTTGAGTCGCTCACTCCGGGCCGACAGAAAGCTTATATTTACCATTTTTCGGAAGCTAAGCAGCCTGCTACACGCACTGCGCGTATCGAAAAATATATACCACGCATCCTTCAGGGTAAAGGATTAACGGATTGTGTATGCGGACTTACGCATAAAAAACCGAGCTGCGATGGGTCACACAAGTTAAAAATCCCGCACTCAACTTTATGAGTAGCGGGATTATTTAATTAAAAAAAAGAATGTTTGTTATTACAACACTTGGCTCCCAACATATTCACTATTGGAATTTTGTTTACATCTGCTCTGCTAATAGATTTCTGTTGCGTAACTGTTGCGATTGTTAAAAACCAGAAGGCAAACACTCACGTATTTGCCTTCTAATCAATTTGTTACGAACGTTTGTGCGGCTGAAGGGACTCGAACCCCCACGCCTCTCGGCACCAGATCCTAAGTCTGGCGCGGCTACCAATTACGCCACAGCCGCATGTTTTACTGTTAGCGGGTGCAAAGATAATTAATTTTCTTTTGCGAGCAATAGTAAATCATTAAAAAATTGCAACAATTTAGTTTTTTAATTTACCAAATGTAATTGTACTGCTACATACCTGCAGTTAATTACCTCTTACAAAGCACCCAAGCTGTTTCAAACCGTTTATCTTTCAAACGAAGTTGCTCCATAAAAACAATTGCTTCATGCTTATTTGTAAACGACTGTATAGCCACCCTCACCGTTTTAACTGGCTCTAGCACATGAGCGCATTGATAATCTTCAATAAGCATATTTTTATATGCCTCGGCCGATTCAATGGTTGGCATACTGGCTACTATCACATGATATAAATTGGAATCGTTATTTTGAATTATATTATCCGAAAGCTTTGTTTCAATTATTTCAGGGCATTTAACTACCACTGAATCAGTGCTTGCAACTTTATCGGTTAATACTTTTAAATTGATAATACTTGCCGATTGATTTGTTTGATTAAAATTTAATTTTTCGGAAAGAAACAATAAACTCATAATAAGTACAAACATGGCTGCATAATGCATAAAACTTCTGAATTGTATCGTTTTATTCGTTGTAAAATTAGCCGCAACATTCTCCTCACGGACTTCTTGCAACTCATAATCTACATTTCCGATATTCATTGGAATAAAAGATGCAAATCTATTGGGCGAAAAACAAATTGAATTTTCATTGGTCAAGCTCAAAACACCCAAATCACCAAAACTATAGTTTCGATTTAGTTGTAAATCGTGCTTCAGTTTATCAATTTCAACTTGTAAAAACTCCTGCGCTTTACGATACGAAATTTGCTCTGTTCGTGCTATTTCAATTACAAGCAAACCATCAGCATGATGCATCAATGGATTGAATGATATGGTTTTACGAGGCGAATAAATGGTGTTTTCAACTATTACTGCCGATTGGTGTTGCAATACAAAACCTCCTAAACCAGGCACTACAACATATTCGTTGCGCGACAATAATTTTTCGATATGAATATATATTTTTTCCACCTTGCAAATTTAGAGTATTCATTTAAAAAAAAATTACGTTCGTACAAAAAGTTATTAACAACTTGTCAAACCTGAAAATTCATTGTATCTTTGTAATTGAAAACTAAAACGATATAAAAAAAACTATTTAGCATTTATGAAACGAACTTTAATGATTACTGGTGGAGCTGGTTTTATAGGCTCGCACGTTGTACGTCTTTTTGTAAACAAATATCCTGATTACCTGATACTTAATCTGGACTGCCTTACTTATGCCGGCAATCTCGAAAATTTAAAAGACATTGCTGATGCTCCCAATTACAAATTTTTAAAAGGCGACATAACCGACGAGAAACTTATCCCAGAGCTTTTTGCAACTTACAATATTGATGGTGTAATTCACTTAGCAGCCGAATCGCATGTTGACCGCTCAATTACAGATCCATTTTCGTTTCTGAAAACCAATGTATTTGGAACAGCTAATTTACTAAATGCGGCCAAGAATGCTTGGAAAAATAATTACGAAGGCAAACGGTTTTATCATGTTTCGACCGATGAAGTATATGGTGCACTCGAATTTGATGGTACTTTCTTTACCGAAACAACTAAATACGACCCACATTCGCCCTATTCGGCTAGTAAAGCGTCGAGCGACCACTTTGTACGTGCCTACCACGATACGTATGGCTTACCAGTAGTAATTTCGAATTGCTCTAATAATTATGGTGCCAATCATTTTCCTGAAAAATTAATTCCACTTTCAATCAATAATATTAAGCACAATCGTTCAATTCCAATTTACGGAAAAGGTGAAAACGTACGCGATTGGCTATTTGTAAACGACCATGCACGTGCTATCGACACTATATTTCATAATGGAAAAAACGGCGATACTTATAATATTGGTGGTAATAATGAATGGACAAACATAGACCTTATACATAAACTTTGTGAGATAATGGACCGTAAACTGGGGCGCGAAGCAGGTGAATCGGCCAAACTAATCACGTTTGTAAAAGACAGAGCCGGACACGATTTAAGATATGCCATTGACTCCACAAAATTACAACAAGAACTTGGCTGGAAACCATCACTACAATTTGAGGAAGGACTTGAAAAAACAGTAGATTGGTATATGGAAAACCAAGAATGGTTGGATAATGTAACCAGTGGTGCCTATCAAAAATATTATTCAAATCAATATACCAATAAATGATTTAGAAGCAAAATATACTAGAATCGAAAATAAAATTGCAAAAAATCATCTAATTGTTTGTTATATAAAGAATTATTTGTACTTTTGCAGCCGATTAAGAACTATGTGAAGGGGACTACAGTCCCCTTCTTTGTTAATTCTACGCAATATATGATTTTTAAAGACACTGTTATACAGTACATTAACGAATTTTTAGCTGATTCAGATTACTATCTGGTGGATATAAATATTAGTACCGACAATCGTATTTCAATTGAAATTGATTCGTTCGAAGGCGTTTCACTTGATTATTGTATAGGACTGAGCAAGTTTATTGAATCAAAGTACGATAGAGAAGTAGAAGATTTTGAATTAGAAGTTAGTTCGGCAGGTTTAACTGAACCATTTAAAGTGCTGAAACAATACGAAAAGAACATTGGCAACGAGGTTGAAGTGCTTAGTAAAAATGGCATAAAACAATCAGGCGAATTAGTATCGGCGAACGAACAATTTTTCACTATAAGCATAGAGAAAAAAGTACAACCCGAAGGCGCTAAACGAAAAATAATAGTAAATGAAGAAATTTCATTTAATTACAGTGATATAAAATATACTAAATACATTATCAGATTTAAATAAGCTATGAGCAAAAAAGAAACAATCAACCTGATTGACACCTTTTCGGAGTTTAAAGAACTGAAAAGCATCGACAGAAGCACTCTAATAAGTGTTATGGAAGAATCATTCCGTAGTGTAATTACCAAATTATTTGGTAGTGATGATAACTACGACGTAATTATTAACCCGGACAAAGGTGACTTCGAAATTTACCGAAATCGCGTTGTAGTGGAAGATGATGAATTGGAAGATTCGAATACTGAAATTTCGTTGACCGAAGCAAAAAAGATTGACGAAGATTATGAACTTGGCGAAGATGTAACTGATACAGTTGATTTTCTGAGCTTTGGACGTCGTGCTATTCTTACATTGCGTCAAACTTTATCATCAAAAATACTTGAATTACAAAAAGATAGTGTTTTTGCAAAATACAGCGAAAAAGTTGGTCAAATTATAAGTGCTGAACTTTACCAAGTTTGGAAAAAAGAAATGCTTTTGATTGATGATGAAGGTAATGAATTGTATTTACCAAAAACAGAACAAATACCTACCGATTTTTACCGCAAAGGTGATACTGTAAGAGCAGTAGTAGCTATGGTTGAAAACAAAAATAATAATCCAAAAATTATTGTATCACGTATTTCACCTGTATTCCTCGAAAGACTTTTTGAGCTCGAAGTTCCTGAAATTCACGAAGGATTGATACTTGTTAAAAAAATAGCTCGTGTACCTGGCGAACGTGCAAAAGTAGCAGTAGAATCGTACGACGAACGTATTGATCCGGTTGGAGCATGTGTTGGAGTAAAAGGATCTCGTATTCATGGTATTGTTCGTGAGTTACGTAACGAAAACATCGACGTAATTAACTATACTAACAATGTAAGTCTTTTTATATCAAGAGCTTTAAGTCCTGCTAAAATATCTTCAATTCGTTTAAACGAAGCTGAGAAAAAAGCAGAAGTTTATCTGAAACCCGATGAAGTTTCGTTGGCAATTGGTAAAGGTGGATTAAATATCCGTTTAGCAAGCATGCTTACTGGCTATACTTTAGATGTTTACCGTGACATTGACGAAGAGGATACAGAAGATATTTACTTGGACGAATTTTCCGATGAAATTGATGCATGGGTAATTGATGCATTTAAAGCTATAGGATGCGATACAGCTAAAAATGTACTAGCTATTCCACGTCACGATTTAATTCGCAGAACAGATCTTGAAGAAGAAACAATTGATGAAGTTTTAGCTATTCTCAATGCTGAGTTTGAAGAATAAAATAAATTGAACTCATGATGCATCAATAAAACAACCGAGCATTAAACTGCTCATTTTTAATAAAATTCATAAATTTATATATGTCCATAAGATTAAGCAAAGCCTGTAAAGATTTAAATGTCGGTATGTCTACCGCCATAGATTTTTTGGCAAAAAAAGGTCATAAATTATTGGTTGATCCTAATTTGAAACTCACCGATGAAGAACATCTTTTATTAGCCAAAGAATTTAACAAAGACATGGCTCTTAAAATGGAGTCCGAAAGGTTAAGTACTGAACGTCATTTAAAAGAAAAAGCTGCCTCAGTAGTACTGGATGGCTATGCTAAACCAGTTCAGGAAACAAAGCCAGTGGAAGCTATTAAAACAATAGTTCCTGAGGACTCAAAACCACATATAAAAGCCGTAGGACAAATTGATTTAGATGCACTAAACAAACCTCATACTAAACAGGTTGAAAAACCTCAACCACAAAAAGAGGATGTAAAAGTATATCATCAAGAAAAACCAGTTGAGAAACCGATTGAAAAACCAATTGAAACACCTACTGAAAAACCGATTGAAAAACCAGTTGAAAAAGTAATTGTTCCTGAACCAAAAGTTGAGCAGATTGAAAAAGCAATAACTGTAAACACGCCAACTGAAAGCAAGCCTGTAATTGAAGAGAAAGTGGTTCAGCCTGAGTTTAAACCAGAAATTAAAGCAGAGGAAAAACCAACAATTGTAGAAAAGCCAAAAGAGCAAACTATAGCTCCTAAAGCTCAAAAAGAGGAACCAAGAATCGAAGTTGAGGCAAATATTGAAGAAGTAGCTGAAAACGGTCAAGAGATTTTTTCGCTTGGTCGTCCAACACTCGAAAAAGGACCAGTTGTAATTGGAAGTATCGATTTAAATTTATTGAATCAGAATACACGTCCAAAACCAAAAACCAAGGAACAAAAACGCAAAGAACGCGAAGAAAAAATTCGTCCGGCTGGTAATGAAAATAAAAAACCATTACAACTCACTACTAAATCGGAAGTTGATGCAGCTGCTGCGGCTAATGCAAACAACCCCAATATTAAGAAAAAAAGGGATCGAATTCACAACAATAAAGTTGACATTAATAAAGTTCAACAAGGTGGTGAAAAAGGTTCATTTATTAAAAAACCAATTCAACCCCCTACTGGTGGTGGCACAGGCAATGTAGCTAAACCAAACAAGGACAATAAAGATAAGTTTAAAAAGCCTCTTAAAACGGTTGTAAACGAAGAAGAGGTTCAAAAACAAATAAAAGAAACATTAGCTCGCTTAGCTGGTGGCAACAAAAAAGGAAAAGGTGCCAAATATCGTAGAGATAAACGCGATACGGAACGTAACCGTCAACAAGAACAAGCTCAACGGGAACGCAGCGAAGAAAGCGTTATTAAGTTAACCGAGTTTGTGACTGTAAGCGAATTGGCTATCATGATGAATGTATCGGTGAACCAAGTAATTGGTACTTGTATGAGCATTGGCATGATGGTATCTATCAATCAACGTTTGGATGCTGAAACAATTAAGATTGTGGCTGATGAATTTGGTTTTAGTACACAATTTGTAAGCGCCGAAGTTATTGATGCCATTGGCGAGGAAGAAGTGGATACCGAAGAGGATTTACAACCACGCGCACCAATTGTTACTGTTATGGGACACGTTGACCATGGTAAAACATCGCTTTTGGATTATATTCGTAAAACAAATGTAATTGCTGGCGAGGCTGGTGGTATAACTCAGCACATTGGAGCATATAATGTAAAATTAGAAAACGGACAACGCATAACATTCTTAGATACTCCTGGTCACGAAGCATTTACTGCCATGCGTGCTCGTGGAGCAAAAGTAACCGACATTGCTATTATTATTGTAGCTGCCGACGACAATGTAATGCCTCAAACTATTGAAGCCATCAATCATGCTTCGGCTGCCAACGTGCCAATGATATTTGCTATTAATAAAGTAGATAAACCAGGTGCAAATCCTGAAAAAATTAAGGAAACTCTTGCTGGCATGAACTACTTAGTAGAAGATTGGGGTGGAAAATATCAATCGCAAGACATTTCGGCAAAACAAGGAAAAGGTATTTCAGAATTACTCGAAAAAGTATTGCTCGAAGCCGAACTTCTTGAATTGAAAGCAAATCCTGATAAACGTGCAATCGGTTCAGTTATTGAATCGGAACTAGATAAAGGTCGTGGGTATATTTCAACTATTCTTGTTCAAAATGGAACATTGAATCAAGGTGATGTAGTACTTGCTGGAACACATTATGGAAAAATTAAGGCTATGTTCAATGAACGTAACCAACGTATAAAAACTGCTTTACCTGCTGAACCTGTATTGATTCTTGGTTTAAATGGAGCTCCGCAAGCTGGCGATAACTTCAATGTTATGGCTACCGAACAAGAAGCCCGCGAAATTGCAAATAAACGTGAGCAATTGCAACGTGAGCAGAGTTTGCGTACCAAGAAACACTTTACACTCGATGAGCTTGGTAGACGTATAGCACTTGGAGACTTTAAAGAACTGAATGTTATTGTTAAGGGTGATGTTGATGGATCGGTT
>CAIWIS010000923.1 GCA_903912795.1 uncultured Bacteroidales bacterium | reverse complement strand
GGCTCGTCGATTTCTATTTCGGCAAAGCGCTGCATTATTTCGGTGAATGTTCGTGAGTTCATATTGGTGATAATTTTGTAAGTGCAAAGCTAACACATTATTTTGAAAATTTACAGAGTTAATCCTTTATATAAAATTGAAAAGAATTATAAACCACATAAGGCACATTAGAATATCGCTTTCTAATATGCCTTATGTGGTTTTTAAAACAGTAGTTTGGTTTTTAGCGTTTTTCAATAGCTTTGAGTAATGCAAAACCACCAAAAATCTGTAACAACATGCCTGGTACACCAATACGGAAATCCTGAATAGCTACTGTAAAGTCGCGAACCAAAGCCCATTCAAGCATGGTGCCTGCAAATTGATAAACCAAAACTGCTAATAACAAATTAACCAATGTTACGGCATTGCTGCGACGTGCTAAATAAGCTGCTGCACCTGCCAAGAGTACCGATTTAATAAGAATAGCTGGCAAAACAGCCATTGGAGGCATTCCAAAAAGCAAGTGATTAATAACCGGCGAAAGGATAGCGGTAAGTAAACCTACTTTTAAACCGTATTTGTAAGCTGCTATGAGTGTAAAAAAGTAAATTGGTAAAAAGATAAAACCACCTTGAGGCACAAAATGCGCAACTTGAGGTAAAATAATATTGCCCACTACAAAAATGGTGGCAAATAAATAAGTTTTAATACTAGCAAAATTGTAATTGTAAAGTTTTACCGTTGCGTTCATGGCATATTGATTAAGTGATAATTACTGTTTCTGTTTTGAGTTGCAAATCTATATATTTTTTTGGAAAACTACTAACTTTATCATCCTTTTTTATGTAAAATAAGTCCTAATGTGTGTTTTTAATAGAATAATTGCATGTTTTGGAATCGTTTTTTTATTTTTTAACCGCTTTAGCTGTACCAAACAGGCAAAAATGATGTACTTTTGTATGATTTTTCCCAAAAACTGCACTTTTACTAACGACTACATTTCATGAATAAAAACAGTATCGCCAAATTCACTCCGCATATTATTGCAATTCTGTTATTTACATTTATCTCCTTTGCGTATTTCACTCCAGTAATTGAAGGCAAACAACTCTTAGGCCACGATTCGGAAAGTTGGATGTGTATGGCCAAAGAAACCATGGACTACAACAATTCCAATTCGGACGTTACTCTCTGGACAAATTCTATGTTTGGTGGTATGCCTGCATACCAAATTTCGATGACTCAACCATACAATTTTATTAAATATGTTGAGATGGTAATCACGTTATATCCTGCTACTGTTTACAATCTAATGCTTTATTTAATAGGCTTTTATATCCTATTACTGGCTTTTAGAGTAAAACCTTGGTTGGCTATTGTGGGCGCCATTGCATTTTCGTTTGCTTCGTACAACTTTATAATTATACTTGCCGGACATAATTCAAAAGCCATAACCATAGCTTACATGGCGCCGCTTATTGGTGGTGTTTATATGGCTTTCCGCGACCGAAAAATTGCTGGAACACTCGTTACCGCTTTGTTTTTAAGCTTAGCAGTCAGGGCCAATCACGTTCAAATTTTGTATTATACATTAATAGTACTTTTATTCTTTGCAGTTGTTGAGTTTATTTACAGCCTTCGCGACAAACAATTAAAATCGTTTTTTCAATCAACTGGATTGCTGATTGCGGCTGCGGTAATAGCATTGGGAATGAATGCCACTTCGCTTATAACTACCTATGAATATGGCGAGTACACCATGCGTGGTAAGTCCAATGGCCTAACTACCGATACCCAAAACTCGCAACAAGGTTTAAATAAAGATTATATTACCAATTGGAGTTATGGAAAAGCGGAAACAATGACTTTGCTTATTCCTAATTTCAATGGAGGTGCAAGCGGAGGCACACTCGGCACAGATACCAAAACAGCCGAAAAAATTAAAAGCTACAATGTGCCCGACGTTGAAAAAGTGATGAAGGACTTTCAATTGCCACTTTATTGGGGTGATCAGCCTGGCACTTCGGGTCCCGTTTATTTGGGTGCAATAATCATTTTTCTATTTATACTTGGATTTTTCGTAGTCGAAAAACGTATTTTGTGGTGGTTGTTGCCCATGATTCTGCTCACATTATTCCTCTCTTGGGGTAAAAACCTAATGTGGCTTACCGATTTCTTTATCGACTATGTGCCCATGTACAATAAATTCCGTACCGTATCGATGACACTCGTTGCCACCGGATTTGGAATTACATTAATGGCATTGCTAGCATTAAAAGAAGTATTATCTACCGAAAACGCGAAAGAAAAGCTGCTTCGCCCAGTACTCATTAGCGCAGGAATAACAGCTGGCGTAGCATTGATATTTGCTCTTATCCCATCGTTAGCAGGAAGTTTTGTATCGCCTGCCGACGCTCAGTTTAGTGGCGATTATGCTTTTTTGAAAGAAACCCTCCCACTCGACCGCGAAGCTATGTTACGCTCAGATGCTTGGCGTTCAGTTGGTTTTGTATTGGCTGCGGCTGTTTTGCTTTGGCTGTTTATAAAAGGCACTCTAAAAACAAATACCGTTATTGCAATATTTGGCATTTTGTTTTTAGCCGATTTAGTTCCAGTTGCCAAACGCTACTTGAACGACAGTAGTTTTGAACGTAAACGCCGCTTGGAAACGCTCATTGAACCATCGGCTGCCGATAATATGATTCTGGCCGATAAATCGGAGTATCGCGTGTTGGATGCTTCGGTCAACATTTTTAATGATTCGAAACCATCGTATTTTCATAAAAACATTGGTGGATATCATGCTGCCAAATTACGTCGTTATCAGGAATTGATCAATATGCAGATTGAAGGCGAGATAGGTCAACTATTTGGAGCTTTTGGACGTGCTAAAACTTTTGACCAAATAGCGCCAACACTGGATTCGCTCGGAGTACTGAACATGCTAAATATGAAGTATGTGATTTACAATAAAGATGCTGCTCCACTAGTAAATCCTTACTGCAATGGCAATGCCTGGTTGGTTAAAAACGTACGGATAGCTGCTGATGCAAATGAAGAAATGAAATTGGTTGGTGAAATTAACACTAAAAACGAAGTGGTTGTTGATAAACAATTTGCTTCGCAAGTACCAACAACCATTGTAGCCGACAGTGCAGCTAGAATTGCTCTAAAATCCTACAAACCAAACCATTTGGTATACACCTTTAGTTCCGGCACGGATCAGTTAGCCGTGTTTTCCGAAATTTATTACGATAAAGGTTGGAATGCATACATAAATGGTGAAAAAGCGTCCTATTTCAGAGCTAATTATCTATTGCGTGCTATGCCGCTCAAAAAAGGTACTTACGAACTTGAATTCAAATTTGAACCAATGTCGTATAAAATTGGAAATATAATTGCATTAAGTTCATCAATAATAATGATTTTGGGATTCTTAGTTTTTGGATTTATTTCTTTCAAAAAAAAAGAAATAAAATAATTAAAACGGGTTACACGTAAAATAACGGGTTACACGTACTCGGGTATCACGTTATAAGATAAAACGGGTTACACGTATTCGGGTATCACGTTTTAAGATAATCAATCGCGTTACCCCTGCGGTGAAACTCGATAAAAAACGGTGAAACTCGAAAAAAAGAAAGATATGAAAAAAATAAAAAATATACATTTCGGTTCGTTAATCAGCATGTCGCTGGTATTGTTTTTAATTGGTTTAGTAAGCCTATTGTTATTTGTGGCTAACGATATGAGTATTTATGTGAAAGAAAATATCAACCTTTCCATAATTCTCGACGATAATGCCGAAAAAGCGGATGTTAACCGGATTGAGAATTATCTGACAGAAGCTACGTACGCAAAAAACGTTGACTATATGTCCAAAGATGCTGCATTAAAAGAACATATTGCAGCTTTGGGCGACAATCCGCAGGACTTTTTGGGCTTCAACCCTTTAAAAGCATCGCTCGAAGTAAAATTAAATGCCGAGTATGCAAATCCGGATAGCGTACAAGTAATTGAGTCCAAATTAAAAGCTTTTCAGGGCATCGAACGAATTGCATATCAAAAAGATTTAATAGGCTTGGTAAATGATAATGTGCGTAAAATCAGCGTAGTACTTCTTGGACTTGCATTGGTTTTATTAATAGTAGCCATTGCTCTAATAAACAACACCATACGCTTATCGGTATATTCAAATCGTTTTTTGATAAACACCATGCAAATGGTTGGTGCTACGAATTGGTTTATTCGCAAACCCTATTTACGTCATTCGGTAATTAATGGAGCTGCATCGGCATTACTTGCCTTACTTTTGTTAGGTGTGGTAGTGTATTACATTATGTTCGAGTTTGGTTTGTCAAATTTGGCTTTTAATATCCAATCGGGTATATCGGTTTCAGTTATTGTTTTGCTCTCGGGTATGTTACTTATGGCTGCTTCAACCTATTTATCCATAGGTAGATACCTGAAAATGAATACAAATGATATGTACTTAAACTAATTAATAGTTAATACATTTTGATATAATACAATAAAATACAGATAACAAACTTCTTAAACTCCTTTAGGGGTTTGAGGCAATAATTTTTAGAATGGAAAATAATAAACAATTACGTCTCGGAAAAATAAACCTTGTACTTTTGGCAGTTGGTTTTGCAATTATTGTATTGGGCTTTGCATTAATGACAGGTTCTTCAACAAATATTGAATTTAATCCTGACATTTTCAGTGCTCGCCGCATTACTATTGGACCAATGATCTCGTTTTTCGGTTTCATTTTTCTAGTTTTTGCTATACTTTATAAACCCAAAAGCAAATGAGTATTTTCGAAAGCATTGTAATTGCTATTGTCGAAGGAATTACGGAGTTTCTACCAGTATCATCAACTGGTCACATGATTATTGCCCAGAGTTTATTGGGTATGGAAAGCACCGAATTTGTAAAAGCCTTTACGGTAAATATACAGTTTGGAGCTATTCTATCAGTTATAGTGCTGTATTGGAAACGTTTTTTTCAAACGCTGGACTTTTATTTAAAATTGCTTGTCGCTTTTTTGCCTGCGGCCGTTATCGGGTTTTTAGCTAGCGACTATATTGATGCCATGCTCGAAAGTGTTCAAGTAGTGGCAGTTATGTTAGTAATTGGTGGAGTTTTGATGTTATTTGTTGATAAATGGTTTAATAAACCCGATGAAAATCAGGAAATGGATTGGAAACGAGCTTTGAAAATTGGTTTTTTCCAATGTATTGCTATGATTCCGGGTGTATCGCGCTCTATGGCAACCATTGTTGGTGGTATGACTACAAAACTAACTCGTAAAAATGCCGCAGAATTTTCGTTTTTCCTGGCTGTGCCTACCATGGCAGCTGCCTCGGGATATAAATTGTTAAAGTTATTAATGGAACCTTCAGGTGTTCAATTACTTGCTGATAATCTTACAGTTCTAATTATTGGCAATGTGGTTGCATTTATTGTTGCCATGGCGGCTATCAAGTTTTTCATTGGTTTTTTAACCAAATATGGATTTAAAGTGTTTGGCTATTACCGCATTGTGGTAGGTGTAGTTTTGCTGGTATTGTTGGCTTTGGGAATTGATTTGAAGGTGATATAAAAGATACAGACGACGGACAACAGACTACAGATTTGCTCATTGGCATTTTGAAGAATTGGCACATTAAAAATTATGAATTATATCGACGGAGAAATCCTATACGTTAATAAACCGCTGAACTGGACGTCGTTTAACTTGGTTAGTAAACTTCGGTGGAAGTTACAAAAAACCTTGAAAATAAAAAAACTAAAGGTTGGACATGCTGGAACGCTCGATCCGCTTGCTACGGGTGTAATGATTATTTGCACTGGTCGCAAAACAAAGCTTATTGAGACTTTTCAGTATCAAACGAAAGAATATATTGCTACCTTGGAATTGGGTGTTACAACGCCTTCATTCGACAAGGAATTGCCTGTAGATGCTACGTTTCCGACCGAACATATAACAAGAGCGCTTGTTGATCAGGTGATTCCAACATTTACCGGCGAAATTTGGCAAGTTCCACCCGTATATTCGGCGGTAAAAGTGGATGGAAAACGTGCTTACGATTATGCCCGCGATGGTCAGGAAGTAGAATTAAAGGCTAAATTACTGGTGATCGACGAAATAGAAGTTCTCGATTTTGGATTGCCATTTTTAAAAATACGTGTTGTTTGTAGCAAAGGAACATACATTAGAGCATTAGCACGTGATATTGGACTTGCCTTGGGCAGTGGAGCGCATTTAGCTGCCCTTGAGCGCACTCGCATAGGCGAAGTTAAACTGCAGGACTGCTGGGAAATTGAAGCGCTTGTAGAACAAATAGGAAAAGAAATTTTAGAATAAAAAAGATTGCATTATGAAGTTATCAAAATTTAAGTTTAAGTTACCCGATGAGCTTATTGCTCAGTATCCGACTCGTCACCGCGACGAATCACGCTTAATGGTTCTCGACAGAAAAACAGGAAAAATTGAACATCGCATTTTTAAAGATGTGTTGGAATATTTCAATGAACATGATTTATTTATATTTAATGATACAAAAGTATTTCCGGCCCGATTGTATGGAAATAAAGAAAAAACAGGTGCTCAAATCGAAGTTTTTTTAATGCGTGAGTTAAATCACGAAATGAAACTTTGGGACGTATTGGTAGAGCCTGCTCGTAAAATTCGTATTGGCAACAAACTTTATTTTGGTGATGACGACTCAGTTGTGGCCGAAGTAATTGACAATACTACATCGCGTGGACGCACATTGCGCTTTTTGTTTGATGGCACACACGACGAGTTTAAAAAAGCGCTGTACGACCTTGGCGAAACTCCACTTCCACGCAATATTACCCGCGCTGTGGAACCCGATGATGCTGATCGTTTTCAAACTATTTTTGCAAGCAAAGAAGGTGCTGTTTCGGTTCCAGCTGCAGGCACTCACTTTAGTCGTGAACTGCTTAAACGCATGGAAATTAAAGGGATTGACTCCACATTCGTTACTTCGCACATGAGTTTAGGTAACTTCCGCGAAATTGATGTGGAAGACCTCACCAAGCATAAAATGGATTCGGAGCAAATGGAAATTACACGCGAAACGGCTGAATACGTGAATATGAAACGTGATGAAAATCGCAATATTTGTGCAGTAGGAACCACCGTAATGCGCGCTTTGGAAACAGTAGTTGGCACCGAAGGAAAAATTAAAGCATACGAAGGTTGGACAAACAAATTTATTTTCCCTCCGTACGATTTCACCGTGGCTAATTCGCTTATAACAAACTTCCACTTGCCGTATTCCACTTTGCTTATGCTCGCTGCATCATTTGGCGGGTATGATAGTGTAATGAATGCCTACGAAGTTGCTATTAAAGAAGGTTATCGATTTGGTGTTTATGGCGATGCCATGCTTATCATATAAAAAAACCGAATTGAAATTTGATATTAAAAAAAAATAGTGGGCTAAATTAGTCCACTATTTTTTTTAATCATTTTAATCAATAATACGTACTTGTAAACTGAGCTTTCTTTTTGGGTTTAAAATTCAGGAATTTATAACTATCGAGGTAAATTACCGTACCTATTAACGAGGTAATACCAGCAGCTAAAGGTAATGCTATGGATACTTTGGGACTGTACTGAGCCGAAATAAATGAAACTGCCGACAAGCCAATTGACACATACAATAACGAATGATAACGACGGTTATAAACGTAATGGGATGTTAGTCGTTTCTCAATATCGACGATTTGCGCCGTTTTAGCTAAATCTTGCTGTTGCAACACATCAATCTTGGCATTTAGAGCAGCAATAATTGAATCGTTTGTTGATTGCGAAAAAGTAGCAGAGCTGAAAAATAGAACTAAGAAAAAGAGTATTTGCTTCATAATAAATATTTTATAGTGTTGAAATTAAATTTTTTATGCAGTATTTTATTTCCCAAACGAATAAGTATATCCTATAAGTAATCGCAACCCCGACCAACCTGGAGCATATTTATCTATATCGAAAGTATCATATTGATTATAACTAAATGAATTCAACGATTCACCTGCAGCCATCATGTAAGCTATTTTACAATCAACTGAACTATGTTTAGCCAATTGAAAACTTGCCTTAACAGCAGGCTGTATATAAATAGTCTGTTGAAGTAAATGAGTGATAGATTGTCTGTTTTCGGAAGGATAGTCATAAAACAAAGCATATTTTGTCACTTCAATTTCCGAACCTAATCCTCCCGCCTCAATGCTATATGAAAAACGGAATTTTGATGATTTAAAAACATGATTTAAAAAATCTTTTTCGATCAATACGCCAATTTTCAAACCGCTACAACTAATATCATTGCGGATTTGTCCGGAATAATCCGAAATTCCTGAACGAGCACCTGAGTATAACCATTGAATATCGTACCCAAATCGCACCTTATCGTATTGTTTGGTGAAGTTTAAACCAAAGGTCAAGTTAGGCGAAAAATTGTTTAAAACCTGAACAGGCAAATTGGTACTTGTGTTAATTTCGGCAAATAATGTACGAAGATGCGCCATCGAAAAAGTGCCAATACCGCTATAAATCGTAATATAGCTTCGATTATCGGCTAACTCGTTTCGCCAGTTATCAATCAATGTATTCCGATAGGTATTTAAGTCTTGTGCTTGAGCAAAAAAACACAAACACAAAAGAAAAATAACTACGATTCGTTTTATAAGACTCATTGTATCGGTTTTATCGGTTAAAAAGGCCAATTGTTAAGGTTTCACCTGCAACTTTATTTGGGTCAACAGCGCTTACAGGCAGAAACTCTACTCTAAACACCTTTGATTGATTTAAAGCTGGCAGCAAACTAGTATAGGAAAAAGAACATTGATTTACAAAAAACATTGATTCTGTGCCCGAAGTAATATAAAAGTTACGTTTAATTGTTCCATAAGCATAAACCCTACAACTATCAGTACCTATTTTCTCCGTTTTTAACGTGGGTAATGCATAATTTAATGTTGTGGAATACTTACCTGTAACGCTGGAACTTAATAATGCATTTAACTCAAAAAACCGATAACCACTCACATAATCAGTAGGAACATACAATGATGTGTCGCCTTTTAACCCAACATAGGTAGTTGCAGGAAGCGATGCCGAAATACTAGTTGAATATTTTGGTTTAACCCAGTAAAGTTCAACCACACTATCCTTATTGATTCTACTTTTGAGCGACAAATAATAATCGGTATTTTTGATAAAACGGACAGCGAGTTTTTTTTCCAGCAAATTATTTTCCAATCCCATCACATCAGCAATACTACCACTGTTTGTGCCGTAATATAACTTAGCAGTTAAGTTAAACCAACTACTTGGGGTATTCGTTCCCGAAAAACTAATGCTAGAGTTTGCAATTTCATTGGTTTTACGAGTAAGCTTTGTGGTTAAGTACTCAAGTTCTAACTTATTTAACCTTAATCCATTGGCCAAAGTTGTAATTTTCAAATTGGTTGTTTCGAATAAATCAACAGAATCTTTATCTATCGAAAAATTTATTGTAGGTTTATCAGTTACATTTGTCTTTTCAACCGTTGTAAAAGGAATATCGCTTAGCTCGTAGGAGCACGATGAGAAAAGAATTGAAAAGAAGAAAATTAATTTGCGCATATTATTAAACACAATTTATAAAAATTCATATTCAAAATTAATTTCTTTCCCAATTATTCCATTACTATCAACCACTTTAATGCTTTTAATATTATTCGACTCGTTATAATAAAACATGAATTGCTTTTTTGGAGCATTTTGTTGTTCAATATCAGTTAAAGTATTAAAATTTGATACAGTAATTAATTGATTATTCTTATTGTATTCAAAATCAAAAGCTTTAAAATCACCATATACAATTTCATTAAATGTAATTCGAGATGTTTTTTGGTTTTTTGTAGTAACACAAATTTCGTATTTTTGATCGTTTTGTTCAATTTTCTTTATTACATTAAATACATTTGGATAGGTGTATACGATTTTTTGCGATAATCCATTTTTACCTAATTTCAAAACCATCTTCAAAGTATCATTATCATAGAGATATACTACTGAATCAATTACATTCCCTTTTTTATTATAATTTATTGAGCTTCGAAGTTTCATATTATCTAAATAATTAAAGTTTTCATCGGAAACAAATACTTCCTTTGATCCGTCTTCTAATTTTTTAGTTAAGATTTTACGCTTCAATTTTTTTTCATTGTAATACCTTTTATCATAAATGATTTCAGAACTTTCCGAATTTTTGATGGTACAAACAGCAACGTCAGGTTTTAAAAAGGTATTTTCGATAGAGGTATTTCCATTAAAATTGGATTTTGTATAGTATCGTAAATTTCCATTTTTATCAAAACTTATACTTTCACTTACAGATTTTGAGGGAACATTAAAATCAGTTACAGTACTAGTATCATTTTGTGAAATATCAAAAGTATACAAAACCCTATTTTTATACATTGCTTTTATCCTCATGATTGAATCGATAGGCAAGTAATTTAAAAATGAGACTTTTAATGAATTAACTACCTCTCTAAAAACCATGTTTTTAGTAGAAAACTGATTATTTTCCTTTATTAAGTTTTTGGTAAAGACATCATTGTCAATATAATTAACACTCCCAAAACCAAATAACCAAGGAGTTACAACCGGAAAGACCATATTAACCTCAAAATCGTTAAAAACTTGCGACCACAGTGAATTGTTTATATACTCTTTGGTTGAACTATTTACTTTTAATTGAGCAAAACCAAGAGATGAAAATATCAATACAACAGCTAAAACGTTTGTTCGTTTCATTATGGAAGAATTTTATTTTACTACAATTTTTGCCGATTGCACCAATCCGGCGGTGGTTTTAGTTTTCACAATATAAACCCCATTTCCAGCTGGTTTGGTAACCGACATGGTGTTTTTAACTGATT
>CAIWIS010000922.1 GCA_903912795.1 uncultured Bacteroidales bacterium | reverse complement strand
GGCAACTATGGTTCTGGTCATGGTTGGTCGGCTGCACACTCAGTTATCTGGGGCGGAACCGTAACTGGTCAAGGTCGTTTTTGTGTACAAAAGCCACCAACAGCTCAAAATTATGCTATAGGTTGCATGACAACGGTTGTCGGAACTGGACCATTTTCAGGTCCAGCAGGTTATATTGAGGGAGCAGGAAGGGCAGGAATTAATCCGTCTTCCCTCTATCAAGCGCAATTTAATGAAAGAACTGCAATCCCAGTTACGGGTGTAACCTTAACACCCGCCACAGCTACACTTTCAGTTGGCAATACTCAACAATTAACTGCTACAGTAGTACCAACAAATGCCACTAATAAAACAGTTAGCTGGACAACAAACAATGCAACTGTTGCCACGGTAAGTACTAGCGGTCTTGTTACTGCTGTTGCTGCAGGTTCTGCAACAATTAGTGCCACCACACAAGATGGAGCAAAAACTAACGCCTCTGTAATTACGGTTGTGATCCCAGTTACGGGTGTAACCTTAACACCTGCCTCAGCGACTATCTCAGCTGGCAGCACACTACAATTATCTGCTACAGTAGTTCCCACAAATGCAACTAACAAAACAGTTAATTGGACAACAAGCGATGCATCTGTTGCCACGGTAAGTTCTAGTGGTCTTGTTACTGCTGTTGCTGCAGGACCTGCTACTATTACAGCTACAACACAAGATGCTGCTAAAATTGCGACCTCCTTAATTACTGTTTCTCAATCAATAACTACAACTTTAAATCCGTCTGCCGATGCTTACGTTTTTGGCGGAGCAACTTCTACAAATTATGGAGCGGACATAAGCTTACTAGTTAAGAAAGGAACCAGTTCTGCTTTTTTCAGAAAATCATTTGTTAAATTCGACTTAACTACAGCAGGGTTTACAAATATACAAAGCGCAAAGGTGCGTCTTTACGCAAGTACAGTTGCTGCGTTTTCTGTAGCAGCGTATCAAACAACAGATAGCTGGACTGAAACGGGAATTACTTATACGACTGCCCCTGCTACCGGCACTCTAATCAAAACTGTATCTGTTACAACTGCAGGAACATGGTATGAGTGGGATGTTACCGCTTATGTTCAAAGTCAGTACTCGGGCGATAAAATTGTAAGTCTTGTTTTTGACGATGCAAGTGCAGCAAATCTACAGATATCATTTGACAGTAAAGAAGGAACAAACAAACCTCAATTGGTAATCAATGATCTTAAGATTTCAAAAGTTAAATCGTTTAGAAATTTAAATTCAGAAACAAGCGAACAATTGGTAAGTGTTTATCCAAATCCTTTAAATCATGATAAACTGACAATCAAATTAGAGGGTTATGAAGAGTTAGACAATGCTGAAGCAATCATTAGCAATCTCCAGGGACAGATAGTGTACCAGAAACTAATACCCAACAATAAAACACTTGAAATAAATACAACAGGGTTGCTGAAAAGTTCAATCTACCTTGTTTCGGTACGATCAGGTAAGTTAATTACAAATACGAAACTGATAGTAAGATAAGTGTTAATATCAAAAAGCGGTTGTTTAATCACAACCGCTTATAATACTTGTTTCAAGCAAATGATTTTCAATCACATAATAATCAGATATATATGAAAAGATTAATAGGGTTATTGATGACTGGACTTTTCAGTCTAATTTTTATAAGTGCAACTGCACAAGTAGTAACAGTTAATTTGGGTACAAAAAAACAAATTATCAGACATTTCGGGGCTTCAGATTGTTGGCAAGCACAGTTTGTTGGCAACTGGCCGGATGCAAAACGTAATGCAATGGCTGATTTACTGTTTAGTACTGGAAAAGATGCCAATGGCAAACCATTAGGAATAGGATTAAGTATGTGGCGTTTTAATATTGGCGCTGGAAGTACCGAACAAGGTGGGAACTCAGATATTTCAAATGAATGGCGCCGTGCCGAATGTTTCCGTAATGCTGATGGCACTTACAATTGGACCAAACAAGCTGGTCAACGTTGGTTCTTAAGGGCTGCTAAGGCAAGAAATGTTCCGTATTACACTGCTTTTTGCAACAGCCCTCCTGTTTCTCTTACAAAAAATGGATTAGCAAACACAACTAGTGGTGAAACCAATATAGCTGCTGCCAATTATAATGCATTTGGTGATTTCTTATCGAATGTGGTAACAAATATAAATACCAACGAAGGAGTAAAATTTGATTACGTAAGTCCTTTTAATGAACCACAATGGGATTGGATGAATGGACAAGAAGGTTGCCCTATTCGTAATAATGAATTAGCTCCAGCCATTACTGCCATTAGCTCACGATTTGTGGCTAACGGAGTAACTTCAAAAATTCATATTACAGAAGCAGCTCAAATAGATTTTCTATATTCTGGCAGTACCTCAAAAAGTGATCGCGATGATCAATGGTGGGAGTTTTTTGGCACAGGACCTTATGGTAGTGTAGGCAAATTATCGAACATTGATCATTCCATTGGAGGACATAGCTATTTTACTTGTTATCCATCTTCTACTGCAGTTTCAAAGCGCCAGTCATTACGTAGTAAAAACAATGAAATTGATAATACTATGGAATATTGGCAAACGGAATATTGCGTTTTAGAAGATAATGCTGAAATTACGGGAACTGGTAAAACCACTAGTGCTAAAACTGCATTATGGATTGCCCGCGTTATTCATAATGACTTGGTTTATGCATTTGCTTCTTCTTGGTCGTGGTGGACAGCACTTAGCTCATCTGATTATAAAGACGGATTAATATATGTTGATAAAATTACTACAGATGGTAATTATTCTGTATCTAAAAATTTGTGGGCACTTGGTCATTACAGCTATTTTATTAGACCAGGTTCTTATAGAGTTAGCTTGTCTGGCACAGGAGTTAATATCAACAACCAAGATAGCTTATTAGTAAGTGGCTATTATCATCCTACTACTAAACAAGTGGTTGTAGTGGCTATTAACTATTCTACGGCTAATATGGTTTTTAAGGTAGCTACTACTGGTGGCACAGTCAGTACATATGCAGGTTATTCAACATCTGATACTAACAATGAGAATATGAGCCCGATAGGTAATTTTGTTCCTAATACAGATATTACAATTAAAGCTCGTTCTATAATGACCTTGGTTGGAACTGCAATTACAAATGTCGCTGTTACCGGCGTTTCGGTATCTCCAACCACTCAAACACTAACTATTGGCGGCACTCAACAATTAACAGCAACAGTAGCACCAACAGATGCCACCAATAAAACAGTTAGCTGGACAACAAACAATGCTACTGTTGCCACGGTAAGTACTAGCGGTCTTATTACTGCTGTTGCTGCAGGTACAGCTACTATCACTGTTAGCACTCAAGATGGTGGTAAAATCGCAACTTGTAATG
>CAIWIS010000921.1 GCA_903912795.1 uncultured Bacteroidales bacterium | reverse complement strand
TTTATTACTACTTCTTCCAGCGTGCCGAGACCAAACTTTTAGCTGGAATATTATACACAAAAGAGTGCTTATTGTCGTCGATAGTAACTTTAATAGCTGTCTGCGTATCGTTTTGCAATACCAAACCATACGTTCCATCGGTATTTTCTACAGCAGTGTAATAAAATCCGGATGCCTTAAAGCCTATAGTGCCAATTCGGGTTGCATTAGGCGATATGGCTTTGGATAAATGTCCAATCATGTAAAAATGTGATTTGCGGTCTAGTGTTGCATAATCTTTTGTGTTAATATCAACAGCACCGTAACAGGTTGTGCAACCTCCGGGTCGATTTGGCGCTCCTTTTTCGTCGAGCATAAAATTCCAAACCATAACAGCTTTACCAAAATTGTTGAGTGTGCCAATTCCTATTTCGCGCATACTCCACATTAGGTCGCCATCAAAACTATAGTTCCATGTCCCAATTGACATTTCGGTGAAATAAAGATTTTTATTCGGAAATGCATTGTGTACATTCAACAATTCACTTTTATCGCCTCCATAAGCGTGGTATGCTGCTCCGTCGATGTATTTAGCTACTTCAGGGTCGGCATACATTTTTACCGGATAACTAATCTGATCGGCAATTCGGTCATAATCGTAATTGTGATCAAAAGCCCATATTTTTGTTGTAATACCTGCTGCTGCAAACTTTGGCCCAAGTGCATTTTTCACAAAGGCTGCTTGTTCCTGCCAACTCATATAAAGTGAAGCCGAATTTCCGCGATTCAACGGTTCGTTCTGAATAGTTATAGCATTCATAAAAAAGCCTTCGGATGCCATAGCTTGAATAAATTTCACGAAATAAGTGGCATAATCCTGATAATAAGCCGGATTCAGCTGACCACTTGTCCACGAATTATAAGGTTTTAACTCAGTCAGATTATTTACTTTCATCCATCGTGGACTAGTCCAAGGTGAAGCTAATATTTTGAGCGAGGGATTAATAGCCAATATTTCTTTTAAAATTGGAAATAGATCACGACGATCTAGTTCGTGAATGGCAAAGTTATCAATCCCAGGCTGGTCGCAGCAAGTATATTCGTCCATCGAAAAATCGGAACAACCAATGGAAATGCGTATATAACTATAACCCATGCCAGTGGCAGGGTCGAAAGTTTCTTTTAATAATTTTGTTCGGTTTGCTTGCGTCATCTTTAGCAGATTATAACAGCTTGAACCGGTTATTGCTGCCCCAAATCCATCTATTGTCTGAAATTTTTCGGATGGATTCATATAAATTGTTGATTCGATTGCCATGTTGGGCTTCGTGTTAAAGTTAAGCGGAATGCTTGTAAATAACATCGATTTATTGGCAGTAGTAACATTCATTTCTACATCTGCCTTTTTAGGAGGCTCTACAGGTGGTATTACAACTTCGGCTTTGCACGAATTGAATGAAAGAAGCAACGTAGAAAGCGCCAAAATTGAAAATTTGTTCTTAAGCATAAAAATGAATTTATTGAGCAATAATTTTTTAAAGCAATAAAGGGGAAGAATAAACTTCCCCCTCTAGCAATTATTTAAACGGATTAATTTAGCTTTTCGTATTTTAAAGTTTTAGCATTTGTATCTAACGTAAATTTATAGACACCTTCAAGAACTGTTGCCGACATTACTTTTACATTACCTCCAACTCCTTTTGGTCCAAGGAATGGTGCCTGAACAGTGTAATCATCAACCCATGTTTCATGTCCGTCCCACCAACCTCGTTTATGGAAGAATTTGAAATCGAGTTTGCCGTAAATATTGGTATCCGTACTTGGTTCGTTTTTACAATACATGGTTACCTGATAGACTCCCGGAGCTGTAAGTCGGCATGGATAATAATCGAGTGGACTATTCCAGTTCCAACTCGAAGTGGTAGCGTAAGGCAACGATGGCCTGCCATAATTTGAGCCGCAAACCCACAATACATCTGGGTAAAGCGTTTCGGGAAGTGGCTCAATATAAAGGAAATTTGCTGTTGTAAGGTAATAGGCTTTGTATAAACCTGTTTTTCCTAAAAACTTAGCTGTGTTTGCGCCAGTAACTTGAAAATAATCGGGTGAGATTTGATTGGCTAAGTTTCCACTTATTCCTGTAAATGTAACTTCAACATTTTCACCAAAATAGACATTGCCACCTCTAAAATTTGTGCTGTTATTTAGGGTTGTTGGGCTTGCAAGCAAATCGGTATTTATATCCAAGGTTTTTACTGGTTCGAGCAATTTGCCGCCTACTTTAGTTTTAAACTGTAGGGCATCGAATGTGAAAATAGATATACCCACCAATGAACCATCGGATGATGTGATTGATTCTCCCGTTTGATTCACCAAACCAATACCATCACCAACTTTTCCAAAAACTAATCCTGTCCAATCGATTCGTTTGAAGCCATTGATTTTTGTAGCAATTTTATAGCTGAAGGAGGTACTTAATAGCAATCCAGTTGCTTTGTATATTAAACTATCGGCATTTACTAAAGTTAACTTACTTGTAGCTCCTTGACCAAAATCGGGTACAAGGTATAATTCATTAATTATAGGCCTTTTGGCAGTGGTTGCGTTTAAAATGGAATCTTTTTCGATACCCGATACATTGGTCGAAGTAAGATAAATTTTTACAGCCGCATTATGTGGTCGATTAGCTACAAAAGGTACCCTAAATACTTTGTTTATACTTGATTTATTCCCCTTGGTTCTCACTGTTTCAGAGGCTACAATTTCGTTGTTTACTACAACTCTAATTTTAAGAGTTGACAGTGGTGCCACCATGTCCGATACTGCTACTTTTAAGTGAATTGAATCGCCATAGGTAATGGTCGTTTCGTTGACAAGAGCCGTGTCTATCTTGGGAGTCGATGCTGCATACCGCACTACAATATCTTCGTTGGTACATGCCCAAAAGATAGTGAGCAAACAAATAGTGAACAATGATTTTATTATTTTTTTCATGATTTCTAATTTCTAATTTCTTACTTCTAATTTATATTAATAGCCCGGATTTTGAACCATAGAAGGGTTTTTGTCAATCTGCGGTTGCGGAATTGGTAAAACTGTTTTATCTTCCGTAACTTCATTCATTGGCAATCTACCGGAGTCACGACTATTTAAGGTATTCATTACACTGAATATCTTACCACTACGAACAAGGTCGAACCAACGATGTCCTTCAAATGCAAGTTCCAAACGGCGCTCGTTCAACACTGCATCAACCATTTTATCTTTCGATGAGGTAATGTCGGTTGTCAAGTTAGCTAATTTTGCTCTTGTGCGAACAGTGTTTACTATTGTTGCAGCTTCTGCTAATTTGTTTTGACCCACCAAAGCTTCTGCTTTTAGCAATAAAATATCTGCTAAACGCATTTTTATAAAACTATGGTATTTTGAGCGATATTTGTACATAAATGGATAATCTTTAGCAGGATAATGCAAGCTCCATTCAACGGCTGCACGAACAATAGTTTGATTTTTGCGCTCAGTATCTTTTTGAGCATCAAATGCATTTACCAAATCGCGCGAAGGTGTAAACCACTTTTTCCAGTCGTATTTACTGCTTGGAGTTGCTAAGTCGATACCACACATCCAAGTTATCCAGAGGCCACCACCTGCAAATGTAATTTCGAAAATTGATTCGGAAGTATTCCTGTTTTTCAAATCTGTATTGGTCGAATTCATATCAAACAAGTCGCCATATTTTGTAACTAAAGTTACATCTTTTTCCACCTCTGTACAATATTGAATTACTTTATCGTAATCGCGTATTTGTTTTTCGGCATAAATTTTTGCTAATAATCCGTTGGCAAGTGTACGCGAAAGCACAAATTTATTTGCAGGGTTTATTGCAGGCGCTCCTCCAGGTTCAAGAGCGGTGTTCAAATCCTTTACTATTTGACGATATACAACTGCAACTGAATCGCGTTTGGGATAATACAATGGATATACTTCCACAATATTGGCTGAAGTAATTGCTGGTGGTTCTGTTAATACCAATGGAACATCGCCCCATAACCGAACAATATCAAAATAAACCAAAGAGCGAAGTATCAAAGCTTCGGCTTTCCACTTCTTTCTATCTGCACTTGATAACGAAATGTCGGGTACGGAATCAATATTCACAATTACACTATTTGCAGCAGCAATCATGGCAAAATATTGGTCCCAATCACGGTTGATATTTTTATTTTCACCATCTTGTCGTTGTTGTTCTAATTGAGCCAATTCAAGGTCGGTTGCACCACGGTAGGCATTGTCGGCATGACTATCTACGTATACCAACATATCGAGTATATATGCTTCAACTTTACTGCCCGACAACATGTTGTACATGTTATCATACTGCGTTTTCATTTCGTCGCGCGTGAGAAATTTTACAGTTGTGCCCGTCGAGGTGTTACCGCCTACATTCAAAGAT
>CAIWIS010000920.1 GCA_903912795.1 uncultured Bacteroidales bacterium | reverse complement strand
CATTATTTCAAAGGCTTTTAAAAAGCCCAATAAATGGATTAACCCGTGAAAAAGCATTAGAATTATAAAAAGTACTCTCATTATTATTTAGAATTTATATCTTACAGCTGCATTCCAGCCAATTTTAATTTCGTTAACCGATACGATGGCAGGATTCCACTCGGTATAGTTTTGGTGAAAATCATCTGCATCAATTTTGAACTGCCAAACTAAAGATGGACCGGCAACTATTTCAAAATTATCGCTTATGTCGATACCCAAATTGCAACGCAAGGTGGAATAATGGTTGAAGTCGAGCGAAACTTGATGCAACCATTCCATTTCAGGATTGATAAACAAACGATTACTGATGTCTAAATTTGAACCAATACCATAACCAAACGACAAACGGTCGGTAGTTAAACGCCAGTCGTACGCCAACACAGGGTAGGTATAGAACTCTCGAATACCAGTTTTAAAAGCAATATTTATGGGATTAATATTGTTGTACGAAACTTCAATTGCTTTGTATCCACCATGTTTTACAAACGAAAGAAAACCAATGGGTAAACCTTTCTCGATACGATCAACACTATTAATAAAACCCAATTGCAAGCCGCGAAGTTTTTTTGCAGTATTGATAAATCCATGTTGTAAACCGGTAATCCTTTCTGCTGAGTTGATAAAACCAGACTGAATGCCAGTTACTTGTGAACTGGAATTAATGAATCCATACTGTATGCCATAAAATGATTTACCTACTGAATTTATAAATCCGGATTGTATGCCACTGAAATCACTGTTATCGGAATTGATAAATCCCGATTGAATTCCTTTTACGTTGCCTCCAATACTGTTAATAAAACCAGTTTGGATACCGGTAACATTGCCTCCTACACTGTTAATGAACCCAGCTTGTAATCCACCAAAGTATCCGGATGTTGAATTTACAATACCAATCTGTACACTGGCATGATTTCCATTTACGTTATTTACAAACCCTATTAATGGATAATTCCAATCAGATGGAATGTTGTTTGTAAAAAAATGATACTGAACGTTTTTGTTGTCGGCAGTGGTGTTTTGAGCTACTGCCAAAAGCCCCGTTAATAATGCAGTTGCTGCTAAAATAATCTTTCTCATACCTTAAAAATTTTGTTTTTTTTGATTGTTTAATTTATTGTTTTTTTGATTGAAAATACATACTTACACAACGCGCAAGAGCCAGTTGGTAAGTTGATTAAATACTGCCGGCTCGCTACCTACAAAATTTACTCTTTTGTCCAAAGTAATTGTTTTTGAGTTGCTGCCGAAAGTGGCAACCATTTCGTTCAGGGTAACTGTAAGTACTGATATTTTCTTTTGATTGACCTTGTTCAGCGTTTTCAGATAGGCCACAGCGGCATTTGTATCACAATTATTATCTATGGAGCAAACCACAGTAAAACCTTTGGAAGAAAGATGATCAATCAGTTTGCTTAGGGTCGAATTTTCACTAAAATCATTTTCGGTTGAAACTTTACAATCAATAATTATGGCCGCCGATTTACCTGATTTTATAGGTTCAGAAAGCATAGCCCTGAAATTGCTATTAATTGACACTGTATCAATACAATATGAATAAGCATAGGGCTTCATTCTATCCATGTCGCTTTTTGTAGTTTTAGCTAATGGCAACTTACTTTTTTGAGTCAGATTTAACAAATACTTTTTTCCCATTTGCGTGAAAATGCCATTCATTGTTCCATTTTTCATAAATCTGCCCTGGTATTGCATGTTGGATTCATCCATGCGAATGGTGAGAATAGAATCTTTGAGTTCAGTTGAGGTGGTTGAAAAACCATACACATTCTGAGAAGGACTATCCATTGTAGCCGATAATTGTTGGTTTTGGTGCGTTACATGAAATACTACGCTGATTTCTTTTCCGTGCAAATCCATACTGCCACTCCAAGAGCCTGTTACCTGTTGCGCCTGACTGGAAATAAAGGCGAACATACATCCGATTAATACATTAATTTTTTTCATTTTTGTTG
>CAIWIS010000919.1 GCA_903912795.1 uncultured Bacteroidales bacterium | reverse complement strand
TGTCCACAATTACGACATTGCCATACAATTTCTTCTTCGCGAGCGAAAACTGTTCCTGCAACAACTTTTTCCAACAAACGTAAATAACGTTTTTCGTGTTCAGCTTCAACAGCTGCAATCTTGCGAAACGTAGCAGCAATTACCGGAAAGCCTTCTGCTTCGGCTACATCTGCAAAATGCGGATATGCATCTGTCCATTCTTCGTTTTCACCTTCAGCCGACGCTTTCAGGTTTTCGGCAGTAGTGCCTACAATTCCTGCAGGATAAGTAGCTGTAATTTCCAACGGACCACCTTCAAGATAACTGAAGAATTTTTTAGCATGTTCCTTTTCTTGTTCTGCTGTTTCTAAAAAAATAGCAGCAATCTGTTCATAACCTTCTTTTTTAGCTGTTGATGCAAACATAGTGTAACGCATACGTGCTTGGCTTTCGCCTGCAAACGACATCAATAGATGCTTTTCGGTTTGTGTACCTTTAATACTTTTCATACGGATAATTGTTTATTTAGTTATAATAAAATTAGTTGTATGTTGTAATGACTCGTCTTGATTCTTTTTTCTTGATTCTAAAATCTTACAAAGCCTTAAAACTCAAATCCAGACTTTTAACTGAATGAGTCAATGCTCCTACCGATATAAAATCAACACCACATTCAGCATATTGGCGAAGTGTATCGAATGTAATACCTCCCGACGATTCCGTTTCAAATTTTCCTGCAATTATTTCAACGGCTTTTCGGGTATTTTCAACGCTAAAATTATCGAGCATAATACGATCCACACCTCCTATTGCCATTACTTGAGCAAGCTCATCAAAACTACGAACTTCAATCTCAATTTTCAATTCTTTTCCTTTTTCTTTGCAATAGTTTTGTGCTCGAATAATAGCTTTGTCAATTCCACCAGCAAAATCTACATGGTTATCTTTCAGTAAAATCATGTCGTATAAACCTATACGATGGTTTACACCGCCTCCAATTTTAACAGCTTCTTTCTCAAGTAAACGCAAACCAGGAGTTGTTTTGCGAGTATCGAGAACGCGCGTATTAGTTCCTTCGAGCATTTTCACATACTGACTTGTACGTGTTGCTACACCACTCATGCGTTGCATAACGTTAAGCATCAATCGCTCTGTTTGCAACAACGATTGAATACGACCTTCAACTATAAAAGCAATGTCGCCCACTTTTACTTGGGCGCCATCTTTTATATAAATTGTCATTTTTAAATCAGGGTCAAAAGCTTTGAAAATCTGCCGAGCCACTTCAACACCCGCCAAAACACCATTTTCTTTTACTATTAACTGCGATTTTCCTATAGCTGTAGCTGGAATACATGATAGGGTTGTGTGGTCACCATCGCCTATATCTTCGGCAAACCACAACTTGATAAGTTGTTCGAAATTATCATTCATTGGATGATTCTATTCTGAGTTGTTGTATTAATGGAATTGCACCTTGCTTACGAGTAAGCACATACACGCGGTAGTTACCACTCGACGTTTTCAATGTGCCTATGGCAAAGTTCGCATTGTCTTTATTTCCTTTGTGAAGCACCTGAAACGAGCTTACTTTGTTCGAACGAAAAAAGTCGTTGATGATCCCTGAGGCTTGTTGTTTGCTAAAAACATCGTTTTTTGCTCCAATAACCAACTCCACATTTGCACCCAAAAACGAATTAATATTACTAGCATTTCCTTCGTCCAAAGCCGAAATAATTTCGTTCGAAATTTCGTTTGATTGAGCGGCTATATAATTTGTAGCTGAAAAAACAAAAAGGCTAATAAGCAAAATTTTTATTGTTCTCATGACTTAAATTGTTTGTTCTAATTATTTTAAAATGCAATTATTCTTTGTTAAAGTTGATTATTAATAAAACGTATTTTAAAGCTATAATGTTTTTGATTAAAAAAAAAGGCTTTAAATAGAGCTATAAAGCTGATTTTCTCGCTAAAAAATTGCATATTTGCATTTAGTTTGCACTTACGAACTGCAAAAATACAAGAAATATCAGATTTAAACCAATTATTTTGATTTTTTATTTTACAACAAATAATGAACCAAAGTAAGTATAAGGCGATTTTATTATATGAAAATAGTGTTTTTAACAGTTGGAAAAACAATTGACTCCCACTTAATTTACTTACAGGAAGAATACCAAAACAGACTAAAACACTATATTCCATTCGAATACATAGTAATTCCCGAACTTAAAAACACCCGAAATATAAGCGAAAGCGAGCAAAAAGAAAAGGAAGCTGATTTGCTTTTAAAATCTTTTGATGTGAACGATGAAATAATTCTGTTGGATGAAAATGGTAAACATTATACTTCGGTTGAATTTTCGGATTTTATTTCCAAAAAATTGCTTAGCTCCCAAAAACGCATGGTTTTTGTAGTGGGTGGCCCGTACGGATTTTCGCAACGGGTTTACAACCGAGCTAATGGTCTGCTTTCACTTTCGAAAATGACTTTTTCGCATCAAATGGTGCGAATGATTTTTGCAGAACAGTTGTACCGTGCATTTACAATTTTGAGAGGGGAGCCCTATCATCATCAATAAAGCTAAAAATAATTCTTAATGACTAAAAATAACTCACATCGCATTATACTGTTGGCAATTCTACTCAGTTTTGTTGCAGGTTTTGTGTGTGAATTAATGTATCATGCATCGGAACAAAAACCAGTAAATTTTGAACAGTTACGGTCGCAACTTGCAGTAAAACAGAAAATTGCTCACCAAAATTTAGTCAAACTTAAAAATACAATCATTTACAGTTCTGTAGATTCGCTTTACAAATATCAATTTGATGATAATGATATAAGTTATTACCTTTACAATAATGGTGAACTTATTTACTGGTCGGCAAATTATACTGATTTACCCGATTTACCACAAGTTAAATCCTGGACTTGGAATTATTTTATGTCATCCAATGCGCATTGTATAAGCAGTTTCACTACTACAAATGCAGGAACATTGTTTGCAGTTATTCGTATCAAAAACAATTATCCTTTCAAAAACAATCAATTGGTCAATAAATTTGCCAACGGTCTTGATGTTAACGAAAATATTGATCTTGTATTGGGCAAAAAAACGGATAAATTGGCCGTTACTGATAAATGGAACAATTATCTTTTCACGCTCATTATTCCAGACAAACCTATTCTTAATCAAAACATTGGTCTTACTGGTTTTATTTTTCAACTACTTTGCTTTGTTTTAATGCTGGTATATTTTACTGGTTATTCACATTTTAGTGGCAAGAAATCAATAAAACTTACACATTACCTTGCACTGGTTTTACTTACTATTCTGCCGCTTGTTTTGGCATTGTATTTTAAATTTCCACATTTGCTTTTTTACGAGGTACTTTCGTCAGCTTTTGATTACTCCTCTGGCATTTTACTGGCATCCATTATACACTTAACGCTGGTCACTTACTATGTACTAGTGTGTGCTTATGTCTTTTACAAGTATGTTGAGCTAAAACCAACACCTCGATTTGTCCATAGATTTATTTTACAATTGATAACCGGATTATTTTTTGTGTTGATTTTTCATATACTAAAAGGTCTTGTATTACACTCAGGTATTTCAATTAACATATTATCGTTGCGTGACATAAATATCGGTGTTATTTGGTTACATTTCCTGATGTTGATTTGGGGAATTTCGTTCGCACTTTTATTGCTTAAAACCCACAATTACAGTTTTAAGTGGGGTAATTTACGAACAATGCTATTAACCGACATTGCTGTACTTGCCATAATTAGCATATTGACAGCAATTTTCGAAATTTCTGATTTGAGTAGAATTTCAATTTTCTTTATTTTCTTGTATTTTGGTTATTACGTGCGATATTTCTTTTTTCGAAAAACAAATATCTATTTAATTACTTCAATTTGGGTATTATTTTTCACGGTTTTCATTATCGAAAATGCGTCGATGATTAGTAAAAAGAAAACCGAAAACAAATATAAAGTATTAGCTGAGAACATATTAATAAATGGAAATGCTGACAACGATCGTGTAGCTGAAATTATGCTTGATGAGCTAAATATTGGTTTAAAGCGCGATAAACAGATTGGAAGTTTAATTCAAAATAACGATTCGTTAGAACTATTGAACAGCTATCTTACCGAAAATTACTTTCGTGGTTTCTGGAACAAATACAATATTCAACTTACTGCAACCCAGCCTAATTCTATTATTTACGGTCAAAACAAGAATTTAATTTCAAGTTCGGCAATTCAATTAAATAAATCAAATTTCTATTCATTTACATCCACCCTCAACGAAGTGGCTTACATGGGTGTTTTCCCAACATTGAATGCATTTGGCGATTCAACCTATTTATTTTTGAGCTTCTCACCACGCAAAAATTTTAAAAGTTATAGTTTCCCAACCTTTCTTATGTCGTCGGAATCGGATATACAATCGCGACTGAACATTGCTACAGCTCGATATCATGCTAACAAACTGATTTATAGTGGTGGTAATTTTAAATTCCCGAACGAAAGCAATTTTGTTCCTGGGCATCTGCATCTGTTTTACAAATTCACTTCGAACAATATAATTTATTACGTTTACCAACCCGACAAAGA
>CAIWIS010000918.1 GCA_903912795.1 uncultured Bacteroidales bacterium | reverse complement strand
ATTATATTATTGCTGCCTTGTAAATCGTAAAATGGATGCAGACTGTCTACTTCTTGCAAACCAACATTACATTTGCCCATTTCCATAGTGGCAACAAATCGCCAACGTTTGCCCACTTCTGCCAATTTAGCACGTTTTTCTTCAAATTCAGCATCGAGTTCCGATATATTGTTCCAAAAATCGTCCAGCGTTCCAGCAAAGTATTTATCCGGAATAAATAGGTTTTTCACCACATCTTCTTGTTCTACTTTGTAACCTGCTTCACGAGCCAAAATTACCAGTTTGCGAATTACATCCTTGCCACTGAGGTCAATACGTGGATCGGGTTCAGCAAAACGGGCTTCTTTGGCCATTAAAATGGCTTTGCTCAATGGAATTTCGGAACTTATAGTATTGAAAATAAAGTTCAATGTGCCCGATAGTACAGCTTGTAGTTTCTGAATCTCGTCGCCACTATTCATCAAGCTATTCATGGTGTTAATAATGGGTAAACCTGCACCTACATTGGTTTCAAATAAGTATTTTACACCTCGGCGTCGTGCTGTTTCTTTGAGCAATACATATTTTTCGTATTCCGACGAAGCCGCAATTTTATTGGCTGCAACTACCGAAATATTGTTATTTATCAGCGTTTCGTAAAGCGCAGCTATTTCAGGACTTGCAGTACAATCCACAAATACCGAATTGAAAATATTCATGCTTAAAATCTCGCTGCAAATATTTTCAGGCGATACGGGCAATCCTTCTTTTTCTAATAACTCATTGTAATTGGTTAAATCAATTCCAGAACGGTTAAATAGCATTTTATCAACTGTTGCAATTCCCACAACCTTAATTTTCAGACTGTTTTGAGTCATTAGTTTGGGTTGTTGTTGTTTTATTTGCTCCAATAAGCTACCTCCAACTGTTCCTGTGCCCACTAAAAAGATATTCAATACCTGATAATCGGATAGAAAAAACGAATCGTGAATTACATTCAGTGCTTTGCGTAGCGATTTACGGTCGGTTACAAACGAAATATTGGTTTCGGAAGCTCCTTGTGCGCATGCCACCACATTAATACCGTTACGACCAAGTGTGCCAAATAGTTTACCGGCAATGCCCGGCGTACGTTTCATATTATCGCCCACAATAGCTACTGTGGCCAAATCGTTTTCGGCCAAAATAGTGTCAATCTCACCTTGAGCAATTTCAACTTCGAACTCCTCTTGTAAAACCCTAACAGCTAATTCACTATCGGCATTTCGCACACCTATTGATGTGGTATTTTCGGACGATGCTTGCGAAACAAAGAATACACTTATGCCATTTTTAGCTAAAACTTTGAAAATGCGATGATTTACACCAATTACGCCCACCATACCCAAACCTTGAATGGTAACGAGCGAAGTATCGTTGATGGAAGAAATACCTTTAATGGCTTTCGATTTTTCTTCCGTTTTTTGTTGACTAATATACGTACCCTTAGCTGTAGGATTAAATGTGTTTTTAATCACTACAGGTATGTTTTTATGAAATACGGGGAAAATAGTTGGCGGATAAATTACTTTTGCACCAAAATTACAAAGCTCCATGGCTTCGCTAAAACTTAGCTTTTCAATTACATACGAGTTTGAAATAACGCGAGGGTCGGCAGTCATAAAACCATCCACATCAGTCCAAATCTCTAAAATAGAAGCATTAAGAGCTGCTGCAAGTATGGCTGCAGTATAATCGGAACCGCCTCGTCCGAGGTTGGTTATGAAATTTGTTTTACTATCGGTCGAAATAAAACCGCCACACACTACAATATCCTTAGTTTCGGCAAAAGTGGATCTGATTAACGCATTTGTGTTTTCGAAATCTACAATGTGTTTATCAAATTGATTAATTGTTTTGATAAATGTTTTCGAATCGTAATGAACCGCATTGTTTATAGCTCCAGCAATTATAATCGACGAAATGGATTCGCCATAATTAACTAATGTATCAATAATCTTAGTCGAAGTGTCTTTTATAAGAAATATACCGCGAAGTATGTTTGAAAGGTCGTTGAATAGCGTGTTTACATTGGATTGCACCATTGGTTTTAAACTGTCAGGAACCAATGCTTCAATCACTTCATTGTGACGAACAAGCATTAATTGGTATTCGGCTATGTACGACTCGTCGCCATTTGCTGCTAACCCCGATAGTTTGTAGAGTTGATCCGTAACACCCGAAAATGCTGAAACAACAACAATAACTGGTTCACTTTGCTCTTCTACAATTTTTTTGACACTCATGATGCCATTGACAGAACCTACGGATGTTCCACCAAACTTTAATACTTTCATTTTGATTTGTTTTATTTTTTGATTGTTAGTTGTAAAGTAAAAAAGAATTTTGAGTTGTTTTTTGTAAACTTACAAACGTTATGTACAACAAAAAATCACGATTTTTTTACTTCGGTTTTTCAGACTGCAATATTAGCACTTTTTTAGCAATAATATCGATTAAAAAAGGGGTTTTTTAAATAAAGAGTTGCATCTTTACGAAAATTAAACTACTTTTGCAGCGCTTTTGAAAGAATATACTCTTTTGGAATAGCAAAAATAATTTGTTGGTTCTGTAGCTCAGCTGGATAGAGCAACGCCCTTCTAAGGCGTGGGTCATGGGTTCGAATCCCGTCAGAATCACTTTCAAATCTCAATAAGTCGAAATACTTTATTGAGATTTTTTTTGTCTTAAACCCTTTATCCTGTCATTCGATTTTTTATCTGTAGTCCCGATACATCGGGATGTTCTCCATGTCTGCCGAAAGGCAGGTACGTTCCCTTCTGCTGTCTCCTTTATTTAAAATGCAAAAAGCTTCTCCAAAATGGAAAAGCTTTTCTGGTTCAATGAGAAATCAAAATTATTTTTTTGATTCTTCTACAGAAACTTTTCTGAATTCTTTAAGTAATTTTTCAAGTTCTAATGAACTCTTGCGTGCACGTGTACCTGCAGCTTTATTACCTTTTTCAACTTGCAAACTTGCATCTGTAGCAAAAGCTTCAAATCCAGCTTTAATTTTGTTTACTAATACTTCCATTGTTAAATAAATTTTTTGTGTTTTTAATAGGCTGTATAAAACAGTCGGGATAATTCGGTACAAATATAATCAAATGATAAGAACTACAAAAAAAAATAATACAAAACTTTAAAAATAATGCAATATTTCTGCTGTTTTTTGAGAAATGGCATTAAAAATGGATTAAAAACCACCTTGTGGCTGTATTTTTTTTTAAAGTGAGTTCAATTTTTTAATATAAATATTTTATTTAATAATTTGCAACTACCCTTCGTATTCCTTCTTCAATACTTACTGATGGCTTCCAACCTAATCCATTTAATTTTGAAACATCGAGTAATTTTCGTGGTGTTCCATCGGGTTTAGTGGTATCCCATATTATTTCGCCTGTGTAACCTACCGTTTGGCATACAATTTCGGACAATGATTTTATGGTTAAGTCCACTCCACAACCCGCATTTACATGTGATGGTAATTCATCGGGTGCATCGTAATTCATTAACAGAAATACACTTGAATCGGCCATGTCATCAACATGCAAAAATTCACGCATTGGTGAACCTGTTCCCCATAATGTAATGGATACTTTGTTGTTTTCGCTGGTAATTCCGTATTTTCTCAATACATCCATTATTACATTTAAACTATACGAACCGTCAACTCCTTCAATTGGACGTTTGTTTAAATCGGAACGTAAGCTATTAATATCATTGTTTATCAGGCATTTGCCAATTACCATTTTGCGTATTAATGCCGGTAAAACATGCGATTTTTCCAAGTCGTAATTGTCGTTTTGTCCGTACAAATTGGTTGGCATAATAGATATGAAATTACAACCATACTGCGAATGGTATGCTTCACACATTTTTATACCAGCTATTTTGGCTATTGCATAAGGTTCGTTAGTCGATTCGAGTATGCCGGTAAGTAATGCATCTTCGCGCATGGGTTGCTCTGCATTACGAGGATATATACACGAAGAGCCCAAAAACAATAATTTTTTTACGCCATGTACGTAACTTTGATGAATTACATGATTTTGAATCATCAAATTCTCGTATATAAACTGAGCACGATATATGTTATTGGCAACTATACCACCAACTTTTGCAGCTGCAAGAACTACATATTCGGGTTTTTCTTTTTCGAAAAAGTTAGCAACTGCAACTCCATCTAACAAATCTAATTCGTCTAAATTTCGGGTTACAAAATTGCTAAAACCCTTTGCTATAAGGTTTCGCATTATAGCAGAGCCAACCATTCCTAAATGGCCGGCTATATAAATTTTTGAATTTTTATTCATATTTTATACTGCTATTATTCAAAATAATTTAAAATTCGGAATCCACCTTCTTTTAAATACGTTTCTTTTTTCATGAGTTTTACATCCGAAGCCATCATGTCTTTAACCAAAGCAGGTAAATCATATTCCGGAGTCCAATTAAGTACTGTGCGCGATTTTGTAGCATCGCCAATCAATAATTCAACCTCCGTAGGACGGAAATAGGCGGCATCAACTTCAATAATTGGAATAGTAATATTCTTAATACTTTCCAAAAATTCAGCCCCTACACTTTTAGTAAATACTTCATCATTTACAGAATCAATATAGCCTTTTTCGTCAACACCTTGTCCTTTAAAAACGATATTTATACCTATTTCATTGAACGACATGCGCACAAATTCACGTACTTGAGTGGTAATGCCAGTGGCAATTACGTAATCCGATGGTTCATCCTGCTGTAGTATTAAATACATAGCTCGCACATAATCTTTAGCATGACCCCAGTCGCGTTCCGATGATAAATTACCCAAGAATAGTTTTTCTTGCATACCCATGGCTATACGAGCTGCAGCACGAGTTATTTTACGTGTCACAAATGTTTCGCCACGTAAAGGCGATTCGTGATTAAATAAAATACCATTGCTTGCATGCATTTTATAAGCTTCGCGATAATTAACAGTTATCCAATAAGCATACATTTTTGCCACAGCATAAGGTGAGCGTGGGTAAAATGGTGTTGATTCCTTTTGAGGAATCTCCTGTACCAAACCATAAAGTTCGGATGTAGAAGCTTGATAAATGCGTGTTTTTTCTGTTAAACCTAATAGTCGAACTGCTTCCAAAATACGAAGTGTTCCAATACCATCGGCATTAGCAGTATATTCTGGCGTATCAAAACTCACTTTCACATGGCTCATTGCTGCCAAGTTGTAAATTTCATCAGGCTGTGTTTCCTGAATTATACGCGTTAAATTCATCGAATCTGTCATATCGCCATAATGCAAAATCAGATTGCGATTATCAACATGTGGATCCTGATATAAATGATCTATACGATCGGTGTTAAAGAGTGATGATCGGCGTTTTATACCATGAACTGTATAGCCCTTCTTGAGCAGTAATTCTGCTAAATATGCACCATCCTGTCCGGTAATACCTGTAATTAAAGCAACTTTTCCCATTTTTTTTTATTTAAATTGATTATTTTATCTATAATTCTTTGTCGTCCTGGTAGTATTGGAAGTATTTTGCAGAAGCTTCTTGTCGTTTTCGAGTTTTGCTGCCATATCCATAACCATACCCATATCCGTAACCATATCCATACCCGTATCCATACCCATATCCGTAACCATACCTTCTGGAATAATATTTTGAATACCTGCTTTCTTCGTTCAGTACATCATTGAGTATGCAATAGGATTCAATTTGGTCACTCTTAAGTTGTTTTGCAATTTTATTAAAATGCGATTTACTTGTTTTTCCACTACGTACTACAAATAGGTTTATATCCGAAATGAGTGATATAGCATAAGCATCAGCCACAATTCCAATTGGACTGGTATCAACTATAATAAAGTCATATCGGTTGCGTAGCTCAACAAACATTTCTATCAGTTTTTCCGAACGTATAAGCTCACCTGCATTAGGCGGAACTGTACCTCCTGGTAAAAAATCATATTCCAACTCTGGCACATGCATTATTACCTCGTCGAGTGTAGCTTGCCCTACTAAATAATTGGTAACTCCATACGTTGGTGTTATATTGAAGCGTCCGTGTATACTTGGTTTACGAATATCCAAATCGACCAAAAGTACGCGCTTACTTGCCATGGCATACACACCTGCTAGGTTTATAGAAAAATATGTTTTACCATCGCCCGATTCGGCTGAAGTAACCATCAACATAATATTCTTTTTACGTTGCACCACAAATTCTACACGTGTACGTATTACACGGAACATTTCGGTAAATGCCGAACGAGGATTGTTGATGGTCATTAATGGGTCGGTAGAGTTTGTGTGGCGTATTGAGCCAATAATGTAAAAACTCGAATTCTTTTCTACATCGCGTGGTGTTCTTATAGTTGCATTTAAAAACTCTTTTAATATTACAAAGGCAGCAGGTATCAATAGTCCAATAATCAGAAATATCATTGTGTTTTTTGATGTTGTACCAGAGTTTGTTACACTCATTATGCGTGCTCTGTCCAATATATTATTGTCGGGAGTATTCGAAGTTTTTAAAATTTCAGATTCTACACGTTTTTGCAAGAAAAAGGTATAGTAATTATCATCCATCTTATACCTGCGTTCAATCGAAACTAATTCAATTTCTTTACTTGGAAGTAAACCAATTTCTTTTTTTACGTCTGAATCTCTCGATTTTAAGTCATTTTTTTCAATGTCGAGCGACGCACGCATACTCTTAATTACCTCATTGATCGCTAATTTGACGTTTTCAATATCATGCGTGTATTTACTATAATACATGTTTTTTTCACTCAATTCGCTGCGTTTGAGGTTGAGGTCGTTTATTTGCGTAACCAATCCCATTAACATTGGTTCAGATAATCCTAAACTGCTTGGAGCTACTATCGAACCATCCGCTAAGTTAGTTCTTATATATTTTGCGAGATAATCTAGATATGTTTCTTTCAATTTTAAATCGGAAAATTGATTAGTGTAACCCGCAACTTTTCCAAGTAAATCACCTGCATGTGATTCAACACTAATGATTTGATTTTTTTGACGGAAATCTGTCATTTCGTCCTGCGACTGCGATAGTGATTTTTTTACATTACCCAATTGCTCATCGATAAATTTAATGGTTTTATTAGCGGCATCATTCTTTCGTTCCAAGTTTTGCATTAAGAATATTTCCGAATGCTTATTAATATAATCCACATCGCGCTCTGGAGTTTCGCCCGATAAGGATATTTCAAGAACAGATGAACCTTCTTTTACATAATTAAAGCTTAACCTACTAGCAAAATCGCCAATCAACGATTCTTTTGAACGAAACTGAAAATATAATTCGTTTTCGCCATAATAACTATTTGTATTGTAAACGGTTATGAAAAATAAATTATTTGATAATGGTTCCCCAATTTTACCTTTAAGATTGAAATCAGCAAATTGTTTATTCTCTTCAACGGTTATATTGTATGTGCCATTAACATGTATTTTTATTTTGTAAAATAAATTGTATGCTTCGGGCGAAATATAATCGGGTTGAATAAAAATTGGAGAGGT
>CAIWIS010000917.1 GCA_903912795.1 uncultured Bacteroidales bacterium | reverse complement strand
GGTAATAAGGAAGTACTGATACGCGATGGTTTGTATAAATTGCATTGCGAAGTGCTGTTTTTGCGCGATTTACGTGATCCCGAAAAATTCCATCCTCGTATTTCGATGCACAGCTCTTCGACGTTTATTGATATGAACGAAGATCAACGTCGGAAACTAGACCGATTGTATGTGGAGTATTTTTACCACCGACACAACGAGTTTTGGAAAAATCAGGCTTACAGTAAATTGCCAGCTCTTATATCGGCAACCAATATGCTTGTTTGTGGCGAAGATTTAGGTATGGTGCCCGATTCGGTACCCGAAGTAATGCAATCGCTCGAAATTCTCAGTTTGGAAATTCAGCGTATGCCTAAAAAACCAAATACTGAATTTGCAATGCCCAAGGATGCGCCTTATTTGTCGGTTTGCACTACTTCTACACACGATATGAACCCAATACGGGCTTGGTGGGAAGAAGATGCGGCCATTACGCAGCGTTTTTACAATAAAGCTCTCGAAATGCATGGAGCTGCACCCGAAAAATGCGAACAATGGATAGCCGAACAAATTGTACAACAGCATTTGGATTCGAACGCTATGTGGATTATACTGCCTTGGCAGGACTGGATGGCTGTTGAAACAAAACTTTGTTTGGAGCATCCATTTGCAGAACGAATAAATGTACCAAGTAACCCCCGAAATTTTTGGTGTTACCGCATGCATATTTCACTCGAAAA
The DNA here is from genome assembly GCA_903912795.1 of uncultured Bacteroidales bacterium. Taxonomy (GTDB): domain Bacteria; phylum Bacteroidota; class Bacteroidia; order Bacteroidales; family Paludibacteraceae; genus Paludibacter. The sequence goes on along the minus strand of CAIWIS010000917.1, from coordinate 7,943 downwards.
GCTACTGAAAGAAACAAAATTCAACGATAAAATTAAAGAAATGGTAGCGAAAGCGGGGAGATAATGTGCTGATGAGATGATGTGGTAATTTGATGATACTTTACAACTTTATGAACTTTTACAACTTTATGAACTAAAATATATGAGCAACGAACGTTACAACCTGCGTGGAGTTTCGGCTTCGAAAGAAGATGTGCATAATGCCATTAAGAATATCGACAAAGGACTTTTTCCGCAAGCATTTTGCAAAATTATTCCCGACTTTTTGGGAAATGACCCTGAGTATTGTAATATTATGCATGCCGATGGAGCTGGCACAAAATCGTCGTTGGCATATATTTACTGGAAAGAAACAGGCGATATTTCGGTATGGAAGGGCATTGCACAGGATGCTTTGATTATGAATATCGACGATTTGTTGTGTGTGGGAGCTACTGATAATATTTTGCTTTCGTCGACCATTGGTCGCAACAAAAACCGCATTCCGGGCGAAGTAATTTCGGCTATTATTAACGGAACAAATGAGTTGGTGAATGAGTTGGCCGAAATGGGCGTGAATATTTATCCAACTGGTGGCGAAACTGCCGATGTAGGCGATTTGGTACGAACTATTATTGTAGATAGCACTGTAACCTGCCGCATGAAACGTGCTGATGTAATTGATAATGCTAATATTGTAGCTGGAGATGTAATTGTCGGGTTATCATCTTGTGGTCAAGCCTCATACGAGACTGAGTACAATGGTGGCATGGGAAGTAATGGACTCACTTCGGCTCGTCATGATGTTTTTTCTAATTATTTAGCTATAAAATATCCGGAGAGTTACAATGCAGATATACCGCAGGAATTGGCTTATTCAGGCTCATGCAAACTGACGGATGCTGTTGAAGGGTTGGATATAGATGCTGGCAAATTAGTCCTTTCGGCAACTCGTACGTATGCACCTGTTGTGAAAAAATTATTGGCCGAACTTCGTCCGCAAATACATGGTATGGTACATTGTTCAGGAGGTGCGCAAACTAAAATACTCCATTTTGTTGAAAATCTAAAAGTGATTAAAAACAATCTTTTCCCAGTACCTCCGTTATTCAAACTCATTCAAAAAGAATCGGGCACCGATTGGAAAGAGATGTACAAAGTATTTAATATGGGTCACCGATTGGAAGTGTATTTACCAGCCGACCAAGCCGAAAAAGTAATTGCCATTTCCAAATCGTTCAATATTGATGCTCAGATTGTAGGTTATTGCGAAGCATCCAACAAAAAAGAACTTTTAATTGAAAGTGAATTTGGAAAATTTGAATATTAAATTAAAACAGAATTTTATGCAAATACAAATTGTAAACCAATCAAAACATCCACTGCCTGAGTATGCTACAGTGCATTCGGCAGGCATGGATTTACGTGCAAACTTAACCGAGTCGGTTACGCTTAAACCGTTGGAACGCAAACTTATACCTACAGGTTTATTCATTGAATTGCCCGAAGGTTACGAGGCCCAAATTCGCCCTCGCAGTGGTTTGGCTATTAAAAAAGGCATTACGGTACTTAATTCACCTGGCACAATCGATGCCGATTACCGTGGCGAAATATGTGTTATACTCGTAAATCTTTCTGCCGACGACTTTGTTATAGAAGATGGTGAACGCATCTGTCAAATGGTTATTGCCGCACATGCACAAGCTCAATGGTTGCAAGTAGATGTTTTAGGCGAAACCGAACGTGGAGCAGGCGGATTTGGACATACAGGGGTCTGATGTGATGATTAGTTGATGTGATGTTACAGATTAAAGAAATTTATTTATAAATATTGAGAAATGAGGAACGAAATTTTAGAATTGAGCTTTGAATTTGCTCTTGATATAATTGCTTACGCTGAATTATTAGAAGAAAAGAGAAAATTTGTTTTAGCAAATCAAATACTTAAATCTGGAACATCAATTGGTGCAAATGTTCGGGAAGCACAAAATTGTGAAAGTAATGCTGACTTTACACATAAACTAAAAATTGCAGCAAAAGAAGCAGATGAAACAGAGTATTGGTTATTACTTTGTGAGAAATCACCAAATTATCCCTTCAGTCCTGAATTAAAAACTAAAATACTCAGTATAAAAAAACTCTTATCAAGTATCATCTCAAAAATGAAATCAAAATAATCAATACATTTAATCATCACATCATCATATCATCATATCAACACATCAATATTATGGATAATTTTAATTTTTACAGTCCAACTCAGTTTATTTTCGGTAGTGAACGCGAAAAGGAAGCTGGAAAGTACACCAAACGATTTGGTGGTACACGCGTTTTAATTCATTATGGTAGCGGTTCAGTTATAAAAAGCGGACTTCTTGACCGAGTAAAGAAATCACTTTCGGAAGCAGGTGTTTGGTTTACCGAATTGGGTGGAGTAGTTCCAAATCCTCGCAGTGGATTGGTATATTCTGGAGTTGAACTTTGCAAACGCGAAAATATCGACTTTATATTAGCTGTTGGTGGTGGAAGTGTAATTGACTCGGCCAAAGCCATTGCGTTGGGTGCTGTATACGAAGGTGACTTTTGGGATTTTTACTGCGGAAAACGCATTGAAAAGGCCTTGCCTGTAGCTACCATTCTAACACTTACCGCAGCTGGAAGCGAAGGCTCAATGGGAACGGTTATCACGCACGAAAACGGTATGTTGAAACGTGCTGCCAACCACGACGTGTTGCGCCCTGCATTTTCAATTTTAAATCCAGAGCTTACTTGCTCGCTGCCACCTTTTCAAACAGCTTGTGGTGCTATCGATATGATGGCGCATGTTATGGAACGCTATTTTACAAATACTAAAAATGTGGAAATATCCGACCGCCTAGCCGAAGGAATCATGTTGACCATAATCAACGAAGCACCTAAAGCAATGACCGACCCAAATGACTACGATGCCCGTGCTAACCTTATGTGGGCTGGAATGGTAGCTCACAACGATACCTGTGGTGTGGGGCGTGAGAGCGATTGGTCAAGTCACCAAATGGAACACGAACTATCAGGATTATATGATGTAGCTCATGGTGCTGGATTAGCAGTAATGTTTCCGGCATGGATGAAATATGTAATGCATCATGACCTTATGCGTTTTGCTCAGTTTGCAGTACGTGTTTGGGGGTGCGAAATGGATTTTCAAAATTCTGAAAAAACGGCATTACAAGGCATTCAACGCTACGAACAATTTGCCACTTCTATTGGTATGCCTATTCGTTTTGCCGAGCTTGGAGCGAAAGCCGAAGATATACCATTGTTGGTTAAAACACTTGGCTTGGGCGAACAAACAATGGGAAGTTTTGTAAAACTGACTTCGGATGATGTTCGAAAAATTTATGAATTGGCAGTTTAATCATTAAACCGCATCATAGTAAAGAGGCTTCTAAATAATTATTCAATGACTCCCAAACAACTTTACAACCCAATTGAGAATATCCATCTGGAAATTAAACTTCCAGCATCGAAAAGCATAAGTAACAGAGCCTTAATTTTGGATGCATTGGCATACAGTCCGTACGAAATTGAAAATTTGGCTATTTGCGACGATACAACCGTGTTAGTTGAAGCGTTGGACTCAAATAGCACCACTTTTGATATAGGTGCAGCTGGTACTTCCATGCGATTCCTTACAGCATTTTTATCAAAAACAGTAGGCGAATGGATAATTACGGGAAGTGAACGGATGAAACAGCGCCCTATAAAACTGCTGGTTGATGCTTTAAATCAATTAGGGGCACGTATTGAATACATTGAAAATGAAGGATTTCCACCGTTGCGTATTTTTGGAAGTGCTCTTATGGGTGGCGAAATAAAGCTAAAAGGCAATGTTAGTAGCCAATATATTTCGGCTTTAATGATGATTGCACCCAACATGCAAAATGGGCTGAAAATTACGCTCGAAGGAAAAATAATTTCGAAACCATACATTCAAATGACCATGCGCATGATGGAAGAATATGGCGTTGATGTTGATTTTACTGACAATATTATTTCGATAGAACCACAAGATTATCAGCCTGTTCCATATAAAGTAGAATCGGATTGGTCAGCGGCATCGTATTGGTACCAAATTTTGTCGCTGGTGAATGCTGGTGGCATTTACCTCAAAGGATTATTCGAAAACAGCTATCAAGGCGATAGTAAAGTGGCGGAACTTTATGAGCAATTGGGAGTAAAAACGTCGTTTCTGGATGGTGGAGCTTTGCTTTCGCCAACAGGGAACTTTACAAGCAAGATGGAATACGATTTTACAGACCAACCCGATTTAACACAAACGCTAGCCGTGACCTGTTGCCTTAAGGGGATTCCATTTAATTTTTGTGGGCTCGAAAGTTTAAAAATTAAAGAAACCGACCGAATAGCAGCCTTGATAAATGAATTAGGTAAATTAGGTTTTGTGCTATTTGAACCTGCCGAAGGTGAATTGGCATGGAGTGGTGAACGATGCGCTGTGGCTGATAAAGTAAGTATCAAAACCTACGACGATCATCGTATGGCTATGGCATTTGCCCCAGTTTCAATCATTACTCCAATTATTATTGAAGAGCCTCAAGTGGTAAGCAAATCGTATCCTACATTTTGGTCTGATTTTGAAAAACTTAACTGATATATCAATTCTTTTAGTAGCAATAAAATAATTAAAAGTCAATTATTCAAGCAATTCCAAAAAAATGATTATTTTTGCATGTAAATCAAATCCTAAAAAGAATCATATTACATGGACAATTCTTCCGAAATAACGTTTAAAGTGCCTGAACCAACCTTGCGTAGGCTTCCATGGTATTTGGCTTATGCACAACTTGTAATGAAAAATGGCGAACAGTATTTGTCATCGACACAGATATCCAAAAATATTGCTGTTGATCCTTCGATGGTTGCTAAAGATCTTTCGTTTGTACAAATAACCGGTAAAACAAGAGTTGGGTACGATGTAGTGGAACTTGTTGAAATTCTCGAAAAATTTCTAGGATTTACCAATTCGCACAAAGCATTTTTGTTTGGAGTTGGGAGTTTGGGTGGAGCATTGATGCACGATAATGGATTGGAACAATTTGGGTTAGAAATAGCTGCTGGTTTTGATGTAAAATACGAACTTGCAGGCACAAGCATAAACAGAGTGCCTATTCATCATTTTGATCGCTTTAAAGAGCTACAGAAGAAAACAGGCATCAACATTGGTATACTTACAGTTCCGGTTGATAAAGCACAGGATGTAGCCGAAATAATGGTTGAAGGTGGTATTAAAGCAATATGGAATTTTACACCTTATAGAATTAGAGTGCCCGAAAGAATAGTGGTACAAAACACGTCGATTTACGCACATTTAGCTGTCATGTTTAACCGCTTAAACGAAATAAAAGCGTGTGAGGATTGCGCCGATAAAAAGTCAAAATAAAAACGTATGAAAATATTTGCTATAGGTCAAAATTATGTTGAGCATAATAAAGAATTGAACTCAAAAAATCCTACTGAACCAGTTGTGTTTATGAAACCAGACACAGCTTTGTTAAAAAACAACAAGCCTTTTTATGTTCCCGATTTTTCGGAGGAACTGCATTACGAAACAGAATTAATTGTAAAAATTAATCGCATAGGCAAAAATATAGCTCCACAATTTGCACATCGTTATTACTCCGAAATTGGATTAGGAGTTGACTTTACTGCTCGCGACTTACAGCGCAAACTCAAAGCCGAAGGCAAGCCTTGGGAAATAAGTAAAGCTTTTGACAATTCGGCAGTAATTGGCAATTTCATTCCTGTACAAGACTTAACTAATGTGCAGGACATACGTTTTAAGCTCGATTTGAATGGCAACATTGTTCAGAATGGACATTCAGCCGAAATGATTTTTCCAATAAATGAACTCATTGCGTATGTAAGTCGTTTTTTTACACTGAAGATAGGCGATATTTTATTTACTGGTACACCGGCTGGAGTAGGTACAGTAAAACCAGGCGACAGACTACAAGGTTATATTTTCGATCAAAAAATGTTCGATTTTAATATAAAATAAGTTATACTTTAGGCGTATAAATAATAATCTGAAGCTAAAATCGTTATCAATTGTACCTGCTTTCAAATATAGAGCAGTGCGGATTTTTTAATTTATCATTCGATAAAAATTTTTATAATGAAATTCCAACGATCAATTATATTTCTACTTGCTGCATTGTTTTCAGGTTTCTTATTTGCCCAAGAAATTGTTTTTTCTGCCGAATCCACTATTTCGTGGAAAGGTGTGGAAACAATGACTATTGATAAGTCGACCACAAAATTGATTAACTTTAGTAATGCTGTTTTCCCTGACGAAACGCAATTGCCTTTTTTTAATAAACGTATTCCAGCTGAGTCGAACTATACGTATCAGGTATTAATTCAACAGCCAGTTTTCGAAAATGCAAGTCCCGATGAATTGCTTTTATTGTCGTCGAAATCAATTACCAATCAACGTATAGCACCAACTACTTCCATGCTAAATTTACGTGGAACAAGCTATCTCGATATTTTAATTTCGCCTTTTGTATTGAACAATGGTGTTATTCAGAAATTAAAATCGTTTACGCTCGTGGTTGAGAAGACAGCAAAAGCGCAGAAAGTAAAAGCAGGATTATTGCATTCTTTTGCTCCAAACTCGGTTTTAGCATCGGGTAAATTTATTAAAATAGCTATTGTAAATGCTGGTGTTTACCGCTTAACGTACGAGGATTTGAATGCAATGGGAATAAACCCAGCTAATGTGCGTATTTTTGGCTATGGAGGCGAAGTGCTTGATCAAAATTTTGCGAATCCAATGATTGATGACCTCCCCGAATTGTCCATTCACATGGAAAAAGGCAGCGATGGTGTGTTTAACTCTGGCGATTATGTGCTTTTTTATGCAAAAGGTATTCAAAAATGGAGTTACGATCGTACGCGCGAAATGTTTATTCATACCATAAGTTCGTATGCAACCAAAGGTTATTATTTTGTAACTTCGGATGCTGGCGTTGGGCGGAAAATTGAAACAAAAACCATTACTGTTCCGCAAGGTTCTCCTACTGTAACGGTCGAAGAATTTACGGATTATTCTGTTTCAGAAAACGAATTAATTAATCTAGCCAATTCGGGCAAAGAGTTTTATGGGCAAAAGTTCGACGAAAGAAATACCAATTCGTACGTATTTAATTTCCCTAATATTGTACAATCAAATTCAACAAAAGTAAGACTCGATGTTGCTGCATCTGCTTCTGTTGTAACTTCATTCAATATTGATTTGGATGGAACTCAACAAAAATCTTTGCAAATACCCAAACGTACTGATGGTGATGGTTACGAAAAAGCAAAAGCTTCGAACGGTTTTTATACTTTTACTCCAACTCGCGATGCGCTTAATTTCAAACTCACTTACAATCAGGTTGTTCCAACATCAATTGCATATCTAAATTACTTAGAAGTAAATGCACAGCGAGCTCTCAAAATGAGTGGAGCTTTTATGCCGTTTCAGTACATAGGTCAACTGGGGACTAATAATTACTGCCAATATAAAATTAGCGATGCGGGAGCCAATGTTCAGATTTGGGATATAACCGAATCTCATAATATAAGCCGCATTCAAACTCAACTTGTGGATAGTAAAATGACATTCACTGCACCTGGTGTAGATGTGAAAAATTATTTGGCTATTGACCCTACCTTAGCAAGCTCGTTTCCTAAGCCCGAAATTATTGGGCCGGTAGCTAATCAGAATATACATGCTATGCCTCAGGCCGAAATGATTATAATTACAAATCCAAAGTTTGTGGTTCAAGCTGAGGAATTAGCACAAGCTCATCGCACAATCGACAATTTACGAGTTAATGTTCTTACAACCGATCAGGTTTATAACGAATTTTCGTCGGGAACTCCGGATGCAACAGCTTACAGACGTGCTGTTAAAATGT
>CAIWIS010000916.1 GCA_903912795.1 uncultured Bacteroidales bacterium | reverse complement strand
TTAAATCGCGACTAATAAATCCAATTGCCGAAATATTCGTAGCCAGCGGACAAGGACTAATAGCAGTCATTAAACCCAAAATTATGGCCGTAACGAATGAATATTGTGAATTGTCGAGAATAGATTGCAATAATTCCATCTTTCAAATGGTAAATGGTAAAACTTGTCCCTGCCAGTTCCGATATGTCGGAAATGTATCGGGGTGAATAAATGGTAAATTAAAGAAGAGAGTCAATCGCCTTTTTTACTTCTGCTTTCAGCTTTTCAGGACTGGTACGGGCGTACATAAACGCTTTATCGGTAAGGTCAATGCGTTTTCCGTTACCCATTACAAGAAGTGCTTGCCCTTCGACTTTGCATTTTTTGGCTAAAGTTTCACTTGAGTCATCGTCGAGATTAATGGATTTGAAAGTGATTTCGCGTTTTTTGAATTGCGAAGCAAACGATTCGGAAATTGTTTTTTTTGTAACTTCTTCTACCGCATTGCAAGTGGCACAGCGACGGGAATAATGAAAATAATACACCTCTACTTTGGTGGCAGCAAAAGTTAACATGCTTGTAAAAAGCAATGCAAAAACTATTATTTTTTTCATATCATAAAAACTTTATTGGTGAGTATGTCTTTTAATTCGCTAGCTGATGGTACACGACCTTTCAGAACAACTTTGCCATCAATTACAATGGCTGGAGTGGTCATTACATTGAATTTCATTATTTCCATAATGTCTTCAACTTTCGATATTTCGGCTGTAATGCCGTTTTGTTCTACTACTTCGCGAGTGAGTTTTTCGAGTGTTTTACACTTGGAGCAGCCTGTGCCCAGAATTTGAATATGCATGTTATTGATGTGATGATATGATAATATGATGATTCTTTGATTTTATGTCGAAAACCAGTTGTCCGTTGTCTGTCGTCCGTAGTCTACTAACAGCACCCAACTTTTTCATTCTTTGTTTCAAAAAAAGCGTTGAAATATTGTTGTGCTTTTTCCCAGTTTTCGCGATTAATGCAGTATTTTACTTTGGGAGTTTCAATTTCACCCTGTATAAGTCCTGCATCTTTGAGTTCTTTTAAATGTTGCGATACGGTGGCTTTGGCTATAGGCAATTCGTTATGAATGTCACCAAAATAGCAACAATCCAACGACGCAAGAAATTGTAGAATGGTAATACGAGCCGGATGTCCCATGGCTTTTGCGAAGCGGGCAAGTTGCTCGTTATCAATTGAGTAGTCTTTATTTTTGAGATATTGCATTGATGTAAATATGTTTTGTTGTTTGTAGTTCGCAAAACTACGAACAATATTTGAATTGACCAAATATATGTGTGATTTATTTGGTTATTGATGTTTTTTTGTTCCATTATTTATATACGCCTTTACCAGTATAAATGTATAGGTCTTAATGTTTGTATATGTTTGAAGTATAGTAGGTTACAGGTATTATATACCTGCCAACAAGTATAAAACGATTTTTGTGATGAATTAGAGCTTATATATAAACGAAATTGTTGTTGTTATTTAAAGTGCATAAAATGAGCAGTATATGAAAATATAGATATGTTGAATTTTCTATATTGTATAATAAGTGCATATTAAAAAAGTATAATATATTATCAAACTTTTCGTTTAATACTACAACACAAATTACTTTTGTGAAAATAATAGCAACATTAAGTCATATAAATTA
>CAIWIS010000915.1 GCA_903912795.1 uncultured Bacteroidales bacterium | reverse complement strand
CCATCCTCATAAGGCCCAATGGTAAAATTCTTGTTTTTTACACCCATCACAGTGGCAAAATGTACATGCATAGTTCAAAAAATACCGAAGATATTTCTGAATGGGAGAATAAAAGAGAGTTGAAAGAATTTGGAGATAAAATATGCTATTCAAACGCTGTGCAGCTGTCGGATGAAAACAACCGGATTTATATTTTCTGGCGCGGAAACGACTGGCAACCCAATTTCTCATGGTCGGATGATGAAGGAAAAACCTGGGCACAGGCAAAAATTTTTATCAAACCCCAAAATACAGATGGAAATCAGCGTCCTTACCTGAAAGTTACTTCCGATGGAAAAAAACGAATCGATGTAGCATTTACTGATGGGCATCCAAGAAATGAAACTGAAAATTCAATCTACCATTTGTATTACGAAAATGGAAATATTTACCAGACAAATGGCACCAAAATTTGTGGAATAAATGAGGTTCCTGTCAACATCCAACAGGTAAACAAGGTTTACGATGCCACACTAAACAAGATACGGGCATGGGTGTGGGATGTGGCAACCGATGATAAGAGAAGGCCCGTGATTGTTTACACACAGCTTCCTGGTGAATCAGATCACCGCTACCATTATGCCCGTTGGAACGGTAAAAAATGGGATGATCGGGAATTAACAAAAGCCGGAAAGTGGTTTCCACAAACACCTGATTCGGTAAAAGAACGTGAACCTCACTATTCCGGCGGTATTGTGCTTGATCATAATAACCCTTCAGTAGTTTATCTTTCAAGGCCGATCAATGATATTTTCGAAATTGAAAAATGGACTTCGGCCGATAAGGGAAAAAAATGGAAAACCGAAGCCCTGACACAAAATTCATTGAAAAGCAACATCCGACCTTTTGTAGTCAGAAATTATTTGAACAGCGGGCCAAAGGTTTTGTGGATGAATATTTCGGATCATTATGTTCACTATACCAATTATTTAACCTGCATCAAATCTGATTTACCGGTGAAGGATATTCTTCAAAATTCCGGCGATATTTTTAGCATCATGCAAAAAGTAGCTGACTGGCAGTTAGAAAATCCGCGTCACGATAGCTGGGACTGGACAAACGGTGCTCTATATACCGGAATTATGGCAATTGGAAACATTGCCAATGATGAAAAATATTACAGAGCAATGATGCGGATTGGCGATTTGAATAAATGGAAAGAAGGCCCACGCCGCTATTTTGCCGATGATTATTGTGTAGGCCAGATGTATGCCAGTCTGTACAACATTTACAAAAAACCGTACATGATTGAAGGTTTAAAAAACCTCGGAGATAGCATTATAGCCAAACCACATACCGAAAGTCTTGAATTTGTAAATAAAATTGTCTTAAGAGAATGGGCATGGTGCGATGCACTTTTTATGGGACCCACAACACTTTCGGCACTTTATGAAAGTTCTGGTGAAATAAAATATCTCGACATTGCCAACAAACTATGGTGGAAAACCACTGATTATCTATACGATAAGGAGGAAAAACTGTTTTTTCGCGATAGCAGGTATTTCGACAAGCGCGAAGCCAATGGTAAAAAGGTATTCTGGAGCCGCGGTAATGGATGGGTTTTAGGAGGCCTTGCAATTGTTTTGGAAAATATGCCTGTGGATTATCCCGACAGGCCAAAATACCTCCAACTTTTCAGAGAAATGGCTGGAAAACTTCTTTCAATACAACACCCTGATGGTAGCTGGCATGCAAGCCTGCTTGATCCTCAAAGGTTCCCTTCGAAAGAAACCAGCGGAACAGCTTTTTTTTGTTATGGACTGGCGTGGGGCATTAATAATGGTATTTTAGATAAAGATAAAACGCTGCCTTCGGTTTTAAAAGCCTGGCAAGCATTGACCGAATCGGTTCAAAGCACTGGCAAGTTAGGTTATGTTCAGCAGATTGGAGAAAAACCTGTAAATCCAAAATTCGATGATGCTGAAGTTTATGCAGTTGGTGCTTTTCTTTTAGCAGGAAGCGAACTAATTAAAATGGCTGAGCCTAACTCTGGCGATGCAATTAGGGTTGAGGTGGAGAACCACACCGGAATCATGAGAAACAACGATGTATTTGAACTGGATTGGGAATTGCTTACAAGAAAAAATCCAAAGATCATGTCATCACAATTTAAAATATTAAATGCTTTAACTGGTCAAGAATATCCTTTCCAGGTAATTAAAGGCGAGTCAGGAAAGCCTGCACAAATTCATATTCAATTGAGCATAGCCCCGGGAACAATTATATATCTGAATGTAGTATCCGGAAATAAAGGGATGACTTTCAACAATAAAACAGATGTTAACGCTCTTAATTTTAGATAGATGTATTTTGAAAGATAAAATAGTTTTTTATAAAAATAAAAAATAATTTGTGTAAGTAATTTTTGATGTGATGCATTTAACTGTTTTCTTTAAAATAAATATAACAAAATCATGAAAAAAATCTTTTTATTTCTAATTGTACTAATTGTAGTATTTAGCTCTTTTACAAGAGATAAAAATATCAAACAATATCCTTATCAAAATTCAAGTTTATCTGTTGAAAAAAGAGTTGCAGACCTTCTGGACAGAATGACTGACGAAGAAAAAATTCTACAACTCGATATGTATAGAGGGAATGAATTTTCGAATAAATTAAAACATGAATCTACTGAGTATTCAGAAGAAATAACGTCTAATACGCTGGGAAATAAAAGTGTTGGGTCTATTCATGATTTTTATCCCCTAAGTCCCGAAATTACTAACCAGATTCAAAAATACGCTCTGGAAAAAACCCGATTGGGAATTCCGATTTTATTCATAGAGGAAGGCTTACATGGTTACGAAGGACTTGGAAGCACTTCGTTTCCTATTCCCATTCAATTAGCAGCTGCATGGGATACCGCATTGGTACGTAAAATTGGACGCGTAATTGCTACTGAATCAAGAGCGCATGGCGTAAACATGATTCTAGGTCCGGTACTATGTTTGCCTCGCGACCCACGTTGGGGCAGAGTAGAAGAAACTTATGGAGAAGATCCTTATTTGGCAGCACTTAATGGTGTAGCAATGGTTAAAGGCTTACAAGGAAAGAATCTGACCGACCCCGATGCCGTAATTTCTGAACCAAAACATTTTGCAATACATGGAATACCTGAAGCTGGAAGCAATACATCGCCGGTAAGCATTGGTGAACGCGAAGCACGATCGACATTTTTATACGTTTTCGAGAAAGCTATCCGCGAAGGTGGCGCAATGAGTATTATGGCTGCTTATCATGAATTGGATGGAATTCCCTGTGCTGTAAACAAATGGCTTCTAACCGATATATTACGCAAAGAATGGGGTTTTCAGGGATTTGTATTGTCTGATTTAGGCGCCATCCGCATGACTCTAAACGAACATAAAGTGGCTAAGGATACCAGTGATGTACTTGCACAAACTTTCAAAGCGGGTATGAACATGCAATTCTATGATTTTAAACACGATGCATTTAAAAGAGCAATGATTGAAGCGCTAAAAAACAATTCGCTTACAAAAGAAGATTTAAATAAAGCTGTTGCAGATGTTTTGAAAGTTAAGTTTTTATTGGGCTTATTCGAAAACCCTTATGTCGACTCGAATTTAAAAGCCAGGGTTTTTCATACTACCCAAAGTCAGGAATTAGCCCTAAAAGCGGCACAACAAAGTATTTGTCTTTTAAAAAATGAAAACGAACTTCTTCCTTTAAATAAAAATACAAAATCAATTGCTGTAATTGGACATTTGGCAACCAGCACCTATTTGGGTGGTTATTCTAACAAAGATGGCAAAGGAATTTCTATTTTAGACGGTTTGAAACAAAGAGCAGGAAATACCTTCAAAATTAGTTATGAACAGGGCTACGTAACAGATTCATGTAAATTTCAACCTGAGCTTTTGCAAAAATCCATTGATTTGGTAAATAACTCAGATGTTGCTATCGTGGTTCTGGGAGAAGACCCCAAAAATGTTGGTGAAGGAAAAGACAGGGCAAATATTGAGTTGGATGAGTGCCAAATGAGCCTTATTAAAGCTGTTTATAAAACAGGGAAACCTGTTGTAGTAGTACTTTTCAATGGTCGCCCTCTCACAATTAGTTGGATAGCTCAATACATTCCTGCAATTGTCGAAACCTGGTTTTCGGGTGAAAAAGGCGGATTGGCAATTGCGGATATATTGTTAGGAAATGTCAACCCTTCCGGCAAATTACCTATGACTTTCCCTCGCTCAATGGGTCAAATACCCTATTATTATAACCACAAACCCACATCGCGACATAAATATGTTGACGAAGAAAGGTCACCATTATTTTCTTTCGGACATGGACTTAGTTATACAACATTCGAATATTCAGATATACAGCTTACTCCATCAAAAATTCCTGTAAATGGAACAAGCACTGTTAGTGTGAAAATCAAGAATACAGGAAAAATAGAAGGTTCCGAAGTTGTGCAACTCTATATTAGGGATGAGGTGGGAAGTGTAACTACACCTGTAATTGCCCTCAAAGGCTTCAACCGTATTAGCCTTAAACCAGGCGAAAGCAAGATTATAAACTTTACAATTGGCTTCGAACATTTATCACTTTGGAATAGGGATATGAAACAAGTGGTAGAACCTGGCGAATTTAAAATAATGCTTGGGAGTTCATCGTCTGATATCAGACAAAAAGCAATTTTGTGGGTAACAGAATAAAATTAAAACGTAATTATAATTTTTAAATATTTTCAAATGAAAAAACTACTTTATTTGATTCTCACTGGAATCTCGTTTTCGATGGTGCTATCTGCACAACCGCTATTAAAACGTGAGAAATACGACATTTCGAAAGAAAAAGTTTTATATACAGTTGGTTACGCCCACTTAGACACGGAATGGAATTGGGATTATCCCACTACCATTAACGAATATATTAAAAATACAATGGAAGAGAACTTCTATATGTTTGAAAAATATCCCGATTATGTATTCAATTTTACTGGTTCATACCGCTACCGTATGATGAAGGAATATTATCCTGAGTTATACCAAAAAGTAAAACAATATGTAAATCAGGGAAGATGGTATGTGTCAGGTTCATCGGTGGACGAAGGAGAAGTAAATATTTCATCGTCAGAATCAATCATCCGTCAGGTGCTTTATGGGAACATTTTTTTCAAGCAGGAGTTTGGTAAAGAAAGTAAAGACTATATGTTGCCCGATTGTTTTGTATTT
>CAIWIS010000914.1 GCA_903912795.1 uncultured Bacteroidales bacterium | reverse complement strand
GTATCCACGGATGCTTGCCTCACAGTCATGGTTCGCAAGGTTGTTGCTCGTATCACCGTAGTGCGCTTTCGCGTCACTTCCGGGAGCCGATTATGGCCGGAACCAGCTCGTTTTCTGAAGGTTCTTCCGTATTTGGTGGTTCGGCCAACTTAGTTACGGCTATCGACACCATGTTCACGGTTTATAAACCCGAAGTGATTGCCGTTCACACCACTTGTTTATCCGAAACCATTGGCGACGACTTAACGCAAATAGTTTCCAAAGCCAACGACGATGGATTAATTCCCGATGGTAAGCAGGTTATTTATTGCAATACACCGAGTTATGTAGGTACACATGTTACGGGTTATTCCAATCAGGTAGCTGCATTTATTAAGTTTTTTTCAACAGCTACACCTAAAAAACGGAATGTGATAAATATTGCAGCAGGTTGGATGGAACCATCGGATATGCGGGAAATCAAACGCCTTACCAAAGTTATGGAAGCGCGCACCATTATGTTTCCTGACTTTAACGATGTGCTGGATGCTCCCCTCGATGGACATTATAAAATGTATCCAAATGGTGGAACAAAAATAGCCGATATGAAATTAACCGGTGATAGCAAATTTACACTCGGATTAGGACATTCGTGTACCGAAGATGCTTGTATCAAATTGGATAATAAGTGTAAAGTAAAATTCGAAATGCTCGACATCCCGATTGGTTTTAAAGCTACCGACCGCTTTTTGATGTCGCTAAGCCGTCATGCCAATTTGCCAATTCCGGACAGTTTGAGCGATGAACGTGGACGTTTGATTGACTTGATTTCGGATAGTTCGAAATACCTATATGGCAAACGTGTTGCACTTTTTGGAGACCCGGATACATTAATTCCGTTGACAGAATTCCTTGTAAGCATGGACATGAAGCCGGTTTATGTAATTACCGGAACGCCAAGCAAACTCTTCGATGCTCGTATGAAAGAAATATTGAAAGATATTCCGGAAGCAAAATTCAAAAGTGGAGAATTGGCCGATATGTTCCAATTGCACCAATGGATTAAACAAGAAGGCGTTGATTTGCTGATTGGTAATACATACGGCAAATACATTGCCCGCGACGAAGACGTTCCATTTATTCGCTTTGGTTTTCCTATTGCCGACCGCCCAGGACATAATTATTTTGCCAAAACAGGTTACGATGGTGGTGCCAACTTGGTGAAACAAATTATGGATGCATTTCTTGATCATTTCGACCGCACTTGTTTGGAAGAAAAAGTGGAGTGGCAACTTTAAAAAATAAACCACACTAAGTCACAGATATTAGATAATCAATCATTTAATTGCGCAACTGCGGCTTTGTGTGGATTATGAATTACTGTTTAGTTGCATCCGCAAAGTGTTGTTTTTGATTACTGCTTCAATTTTGGCAGCACTTTGCGGTTATTTTATAAAACGATCATTTGATTAAATGACCGTTTTTTTTTATTCTATTCTCTTAAATAACAATTTTTAATTTCCTACATTTTCAACATTATCAACCGTTTTTCCTACCAAAATGTATGCTTTCTGGTTGTGTAAATATGCTTTTTTTACACAACAATCTTTCTCATTATTAAAATAGAAAAATTTTACAGATTGAATATCAACACATTAAGAAATGAATATTTAAAAAATATGTTATAAAACATGTAATGGCACGATAAATGAATACTAGCTCCCTGTATTAGGTATAAAAAGGAGGATATATGGCACACATTTTAGATGAAAGACAAAAGCAGGTATCGGTTGCCGGAGCGAACGAGCGGACGATAGATTGCAACAAAGCAAGTCTGGCAGGAAGTGTGAGTCAACGTGCTTGTGTATTTTGTGGGTCGCGGGTAGTGCTTTACCCCATTTCGGATGCGCTGCACCTTATTCATGGACCAATTGGTTGCGCAGCTTATACCTGGGATATTCGCGGTTCGCTGTCGTCAGGTCCCGAACTTCACCGACTAAGTTTTAGTACCGATTTACAAGAGCGTGATGTGATTTTTGGTGGCGAAAAAAAATTGTATAATGCAGCTCTCGAACTAATTGAAGCACACAAACCCAAAGCAGCATTTATTTATTCCACATGCATAGTAGGTGTTATTGGCGACGATGTAGAACGTGCCTGTC
>CAIWIS010000913.1 GCA_903912795.1 uncultured Bacteroidales bacterium | reverse complement strand
GTATTGACTAGTATATAAATTCGGTTTTAAATCTGAATGCAAAATTAATGTGGTGCTATTAATTTATGCTTAAATAATAATTAAAATGGAAAAAAAAATCGTAAACGCAAAAACTTTTCAGAGATGATTATAAAATTGGAAAAATGGCTTACTTTTAAAATAATGTAGAGTCTATGCTTATTTAATTACATAGTTTATGTATCTTTGAATTTTTATTTTGCAAAGCATTATGAAAGTTAACACAACTAAGTTGATATTTTGATGTAATTTGTTTACTTTTTAAAAAAATATTTAATTCCTCTAAGCTCAATATTAATTAAAAGAATAATGTGTAGTTTGAAATTAATTAAAAGAAATCAACATGGATCTAATCATAAACTTCACCCCAACAGGGATGATTCCCACAAAAAATATGACACCACATGTTCCTGTAAAGGTAGATGAAATCATTGAAGATGTTCGTTTAGCAAGTGAAATTGGTATTACAATGGTTCACTTACATGCCAGGGATGAGACGACAGGTAAGCCTGCATACCAAGCTGAAGTGTATGGAAAAATAATAAAAGGAATTAGATCTTTTGACAGAGAATTAATTATTTGTGTTTCGCTAAGTGGTAGAGGCATAAAAGAATTTGTACAACGCGCTGAACCACTGCAACTTGAAGGTGAATTAAAACCTGATATGGGCAGCCTGACACTTAGTTCTCTGAATTTCAATAAGGTTGAAAGCCTGAATTCACCAGATATGATTTTGGCACTTGCAGCTGAAATGAAATCAAAAGGTATACTGCCTGAACTTGAGGCATTTGATATGGGAATGATTAACTATTCCAAATATCTTCAGAAAAGAGGACTTCTTGAGCCGCCTCATTATTTCAATCTTCTGTTTGGAAATATTGCATGCGCACAGGCAGATATTATGATGGCTGGTTTAATGGTCAGAGAACTGCCAACTAATTCATTTTGTAGTTTTGCTGGTATTGGCGATACACAACTTATGATGACATCAGTGGCAATAGCCTCCGATTATGGAGTACGCATTGGGCTTGAGGATAACATTTGGTACGATAACCAGAGAACCAAATTGGCTACAAACTTAGATTTAATTAAACGTGTACACATTTTAGCAGAAGCTAATGAACGAAAAATAATGAAACCGTCTACCCTCAGGAATTTACTAAATTTACAAGCTGGAAATGGCCAATATGGAAGAAAATATGAGTAACAAAGCATTTGAAGAAACAAAAATTCTCTTTTATGGAATTGCATCTTCTTATACCTATGAGTGTATAGAAATTGCTTCTCGAGCAGGTTTAAAAATTGAAGGATTTATACATAATCAAAATAATGAAGACTATCCTAAAGATATGAAACCTCTCATTCATTTATCTGAAATTAATCAATGTGATCACAACATCCCGGTTGTAATTCCACTTATTACACCCGGTTACAGAAAGCTCCTTGAAATTGAAATTTCAAATTATGGCTTCAACTTGGGTTTCAACCTGATTCATCCATCTGCTATTATTTCGCAATCAGTAAAAACAAGTGATGGACTCAATATAAATGCAGGTGTTGTAATTGGGGCAAATACAATAATTGGAAAACAAGTACTTATAAACCGAAGTGTTTCGATAGGACATGATGTAATAATAGAAGATTTTGCAACATTTGGTCCGGGCTGTGTATTAGGCGGACATACAAGAATTTGTGAAGGTGTTTTTATAGGAATCAATGCTACAATACTTCCTAAAGTGATAATTGGAGCAAATTCGGTTGTTGGAGGTGGTGCAGTTGTAACTAAAGATGTTCCTCCCAATACAGTTGTGGCAGGGAATCCTGCGAAAATAATTAAAACTAATACTTTAGGTTACAATCTTTAATGATTTTTTTTTATATGTTCTAATGCAATTATAACAAATCTTACTGTTGGGTAAAGCATTTTTCAATCAAATAGATATTTCGAATAAAGTTTTTTTAAACCTCAAAAAATGTTGAACTTTTTACACAAACAAAACATTAAAAAAGTAAAATAATTTTGTGAACATTTCACTTTAAAAGAATTGTAATTTAATTTCCCATATTTTTTTGCATTTGAAAAGTCAAATTTCTTGTAGGCTATATTCAATAGAATTGAATTAATGTATTTCTCGTAATGGTTTTCATCGTATTGAAAACTCTCTGGAAACAGATTACAAATATATTTATACAAGATTTTTTCTAAAGCATATTTTTTAATAACTTTTTCATAACCAAGCAAATTGCTGGCCGATTCGTGTCCCTTTCTATAAGTTAATG
>CAIWIS010000912.1 GCA_903912795.1 uncultured Bacteroidales bacterium | reverse complement strand
GTTTACGGCATTGCTTAGGTCGGCAGGTCCACCTCCAATTTCGCCGGGTAAAATACCTGCATTCGGAAATACCTCGAGGATTGCTTTTGAAGAGTAATCGTAAAGTTTATAAAAATCATCCTGATTACCTGTGAAAGATTTTTTTTGAGTGTACTCATTTCCGATTTTAAAATTCAGGTTTTTCTGGACTTCAAGCGGATAAACTCTTTTCATTTCCATGCAAATGGCTTTTATGAATCGATACCATTCGTCCCAATCGCGGGGCGGTTCGGTAGCACCGTAAGGCCCTGACTTGGAAGGGTCGCGACTAATTGCCCAGGGAATATTTTCGATACCAATGGTAAATTTGGTATATCCGTTTTCGATATAAGGTTTAAGTCTCGCATAAACTAAAGGAAGTCGATACTGCACTTTTCCATTTTCATCTAAATAAATTAAGTCATTCGTTGGGAGTTGGTTTCCGTCGTGTTTCCAAGTTTGAGGGAAACCACCTAAAAATCGTGTAATTGAAATATGATTTGCAAATATTACTTCACGGGCTGATTTTTTCTTGATGTATGGAAAATCACAACCCGAAATCCAGAAATCAGGAATCTCTTCGAGTTGCAAACTCTGATGTACCAGATGTCCCTGCAATTGCGTGTTCCGATAAAAATCGGTCAACTTCCCAAAAGCATTATATCCTATAGTCGGGTTCACACCCCAATTCGAATCAATAGTACGATTTTTACTAAGAGATTTTGAAGATTGTTCGAAAGAAGCTGCGTCGATTTTTTGCTGTGCAATTGTAGTTGTTGAATATATTACAAGTAGAATTAAGAGTAACTTTTTCATTTGCTTATAATTATTATTTTGAAATTTTCTTTATACTTTGGAAAGTAGATGCCGGAAGTCCCATGAAATTATACAATTCCCCAACCACAAAATCTTTAAATGCATATCTTACTCCAATTGGTTCTTTGACGGAGTCGCTCCAAACAACAACTTTTCCTTCTTTTGTCAGTTTGGCATTTGCCTTGACATAAACAGTGTCCTTTCCTGCAATTTCAAAATTCACTAACTCTTTACCATACGATGTTAAACCCGATTCGGCATAGTCAAATGAAACTATGGCTTCATTTTTATTTAATTCAAGTGATTTAAAAATCGGCCCGCAATATCCAAAACCCTTCTGTTGATAGGTTTTTGCCAATGCTAAATACAAAAAACGATCGGCAACGGTTTTTTTATCTATCGGATGAATATTATTTTCTTCACCCGCATCTGTAAGTAGAACGATACCTGAATTCGGAATTGTTTTAACACATTCAGCCATTGCCTGACGCATATAAGGCAAAAGTCCGTTTTTAGTATCATAAGGTGCTAATTGGGCAAAATAAAAAGGAATATCTCCCATTCCCCATTGGTTTCGCCACTCTTTCACCATCGCAGGTAGTTGTCTGGAATACAATTCGTAAGCTCTGTGGTTGCCTTCGCCCTGATACCATAAAAATCCTTTTATTCCGTATCCTGCAATTTGCATCACCATAGTTTCAAACAATTCTGCCGGTTTAGCATTCGGAGTTTTTTCATCGGTAGAAATACCAAATTCATCTTTAAGTAACTTTTCGCTCATCCACGACTCAATTTTTGTTCCACTTCGGGCACATTTAATTATACCTACTGGCGTATTTAAGTGTTCCTGAAGCTGTTTTGCAAATAAATAGCCGACAGCACTAAATTTGGCTGCTGATTCAGGATTTGATACCAGCCACTTCCCTCTAAATGACAATTTATCTTTGCCTGTAGAGCTATCTACTGTAAAAAACCTAAGGTTGCTATTATTTGAATTCAGTATATATTGATTCGCATCTTTAATCAACGCTATATTGGGAACTCCTGCTAAAGGGATATCCATATTCGACTGACCTGAACAAAGCCACACTTCACCAATCAATATATTTTTCAGTCGCACTTCTTCACCATCCGATATTACAAGTTCATACGGACCTCCGGCAATTGGAGTTTCGATTGCTGCCTTCCAAGTGCCGGTTTTGTCAACTGCAACCGAAATAGTTTTTTTATTCCAGGAACTTGTTATTGAAACTTCTTTACCTGTGTCAGATTTTCCCCAGATGAAAACTTTTGATTGTTGTTGTAATACTATATTATCAGAAAATATGGATGGTAATAAAACCTTGGCATAAATCGACTGACCAAGAATTTCAAATAAAAGGACGAGGATTAAATAATTGATTTTCATACGTGTTATGATATTTAATAATTGGGTTTTACAAACTTATCAACTTGTTGTTGCGGCGTTGGATTCGGGTTTTGAGCTTTGATATCAACCACCATTTTTTCGAACTGCTGCACCATGTTTTTTAGCAATTCAGGTTGTTTTTTTGCCAAATTGTGCTGTTCAGCACGGTCTTTTTTTAGGTCATAAAGCGACCAAACGCCCTTATCGATTTCAGAAGTTACAATTTTCCAGTCACCCGCAATTAGTGCTTTATTGCCCTGATGATTAAAATAAAGCGGGTGCGTCAATGCTTTTTTGTCCGAAATAAATTCAGGAACAAGTGAAGTTCCGTGTAGTTTAGGGTAGCCCGCATCAACCACATTCTCCATTTTTACGCCACTTAACTCGATAACTGTTGGCAAAATATCTATAAAATGCGCAGACGCCCGGCGTATTTCATTTTTAGCTTTTATACCTTGCGGATAATGTACAATCAGCGGAGTGGAAACTCCACCCTCGTGTACCCAAATTTTACTTCGCTGGAAAGGCGTGTTACTTGCAGATGCAAATCCGGGTCCGAGACAAAGGTGTGTATCAGCCGAACCGGGAACTGCCGATTGGTCGTGACCTCGTCCGCGAACCATCATTTCGGCCGAAGCGCCATTGTCGGACATCACAAAAATAATGGTGTTTTCATACTGATTGGTACGTTTTAGTTCTGCAATAACTCGTCCTACTTCCTGATCGAGCTTATCAACCATTGCCGCATGAATTGCCATTTTCAGAGCCTGAAACTCTTGCTGCTTTTTAGTCAATGCACTCCACGGCCCAGACTCGAAAACTTCGCCATCGCCATATTTGCCCAACAGAAAACTATCATCCTGATATTCCCAGCGGGCACGCGGTTCCAAAGCCGATAATTTTCCGTTGTAGACTCCCAGTTGTTTCATACGTTTTAAACGCGATTCGCGCATCATGTCCCAGCCACCGAGATACATTTTTTTGTATTTCTCAATATCTTCGGGCGAAGCCTGCAACGGGAAATGCGGAACGGTATAAGCCAGATATAAAAAGAATGGCTGCTTTGCATAATTAGCCTGATGTTCTTTCAGTTGGCGTAATCCCTGATTAGTAATTTCGGTAGTTGAAAAAGTAAATTTATTATTTTCGGAGCGCACAAGCGGTTTCTCGTTGATATATTCTTTGCCATCCCAGTTGCCAAACATATTTGCAAAATAATAAGAGTCGTTGAATCCTGCATCGGCAGTAGCTTTTGGCAGTTCCATTACATGCC
>CAIWIS010000911.1 GCA_903912795.1 uncultured Bacteroidales bacterium | reverse complement strand
TTGTACAATTAGCGCTCGAAAATAATATTGATCTCATACACCCCGGATATGGGTTTTTGTCGGAAAATCCTGATTTTGCACAACTTTGTGTTGATAATGGACTTAACTTTATTGGGCCATCGCCACAACTTATACGCGATATGGGATTAAAAACAGTGGCTAAAAGCATGGCTATTGAAGCTGGATTACCTTTGGTGCCTGGAAGCGACGGACCTGTGCGTGATGCGCAAGCTGCAAAGGATTTTGCTGATAAAATTGGCTATCCGGTAATTCTGAAAGCCTCTGCTGGTGGTGGTGGACGCGGTATGCGCATTGTTGAAAAACCCGAAACCATTGAACGTAATTTTAAATCGGCATCCGACGAAGCACTTGCTGCTTTTGGTAATGGCGATATGTTTATCGAAAAATACCTGCAAAACCCAAAACACTTGGAGTTTCAGATTATGGGCGATAAGCATGGCAATGTGGTTCACCTTGGCGAGCGCGAATGCTCGTTGCAACGTAAGCACCAAAAAATAGTAGAAGAAGCCCCTTCGGCAAGTGTAACTCCTGCTATGCGCAAAGAAATGGGCGATATGGCTGTACGTTTTGCTAAAGCCATTGGATATTATTCGGCTGGTACTATTGAGTTTATAATGGACGAAGATGGAAGCTATTTTTTCATGGAAATGAATACGCGTATTCAAGTAGAACATCCAGTTACGGAGCAAATTACAGGTGTCGACTTGGTGGATTGGCAAATACGTGTGGCGCTCAATGAAGTGTTGAGTTTGAAGCAAGAGGACATTAAAATTAATGGTTGGGCTATTGAACTACGTGTTAATACCGAAGATCCACAAAATAGGTTTAGTCCACAAACTGGACTAATTGATTTAATCCGATTCCCCGAAGCACCGCATATTCGCATCGAAACGGGTGTACAGGATGGATCGGTTGTTACGCCATATTTTGACTCTATGGTTTCGAAAATAATTGTAACAGGCACTGATAGAGCCGATTGTATTGCCAAAACATTGGTTGCAATTAATGGCTTTGTTTTAAATGGACTAAAAACAACTGTTCCGTTTTGCCGTACTGTATTGCAGCATCCTGCCTTTGTGGATGCAAGTTATACTACCAGGTGGGTCGATTCAGTTTTTACGCCTGAGATGCTCGAAAATGAGGACGATGAAATGATAGGTGCATTGGCAGCAACAATTATGTATGCACATGAGTATCTGCAACTTTCGTCGGATGTGCCATCGTACAAAAGCGATCGATTAAATGTTTGGGTACTAAATAAACGATTGAATTATTAGTTAATAGTCAATAGTTTAAAGAAAATAGTAAATAGTAACTGACAAAATAGTAAATTTTTAATGGGAACTTCATATATTTATAACCGCGATGCATCACGACTTTTTATTGCAGTTCGCGAAAACGGAAAACGTTACAAACTTTTTATTCCAAAGGAATCGAAACCAGCAATAAATGGTGTTGAAAAAGACATCGATTTTATTGAACAAGCTGATTTTCACTATGCTTTTGAATGGAAAGGCAAGCGTTTTCATTGCGAGTTAGTGTCGCGTGACCAAAATAAGGCCGTTATTAAAGTTAACGGTGTAGAATATAAATACAGTATCGAATCCATATTTTCATATATCCGTAGAGGAATGATTAATAGTGATTCCAATAATATTAACAACAACAATATAAGTGCACCAATGCCCGGAAAAATTGTAGATATTTTTCTGAACGAAGGTGATCTAGTAAATGCTGGAGAGCCAATACTAACACTCGAAGCCATGAAAATGCAAAATGAGATTTCGGCTAATTGCAATGGTGTAATCCGAAAAATAAAAGTGCAAGCAGGTCAGTCAGTTATGAAAGACGAGTTGTTGGTGGAAATACAATCGATTGACGTGTAATGACTTTCACAGCTATAGATTTTGAAACAGCCCATGCCCAATTTCCTTGTGAGATTGGGCTTTCGCGTGTTGAAAATGGAGTTGTAATTAGATCAGAATCATGGTTGATAAAACCAGCTTGCTTTCCGTATATGAATCCATGGAATCAACGTGTACATGGCATCTCGTCGTCCGATTTAGTAAATGCACCCACTTTTGAGGAATTATGGCCTATCATTAGCGATTATCTTCAAGATCAGATTGTAGTAGCTCACAATGCTTCGTTCGACATGGGAGTTTTACGTGCTTCGTTGGCCTATTACGATTTGGCAGTGCCCTGGCTCGATTATTTTTGTAGCGTTAGCCTTTCGCGTAAAGCATGGAAACAATTGCCTAGCCACTCCTTAGGGGCATTGTGTGAGTTTCACGACATTAAATTCAAGCACCACCGTGCTGGCGACGATGCTCGAGCTTGTGCGGTAATTACACTCAAGGCATTCGATGCTTTTGAAACTAACGATTTGAACCAAGCTATTTCATTAGCGGGTATTAAGCTTAAAAGACTTTTGAAATAAGCCTTTTAAACTCAATATTCTACTGTAAGTTTACTTAATTACTATCCTTTCGCCTCCCGTGTGGCTTATAAATTCAGGTGCGTATTGGCACTGAACCGACGCTATTCCACTTGTAAACGACCCGCTATTATTTACCCAGAGTTCGTATTCGAACACATAAGTTCCTTTTGATAAGTAATTGAAAAAGAATTGTGTAGAAGCGTCTTTGGTAGTCTGATAATATCCAGTACCTTCGCGCCAGATATAGCCCGAACGTTGTTCCACCGGTTCGAAACAAGCTGCACGCAGGTCTTTTAACGCTACAAATTCCAAATTTCGGTCGGTAGTAATAACCAATCGAGTAATTACTTTGTCGCCTTTTTTGAGCTGTGTTTGTTCAATTGGAATTATGGTGCTAGTTGGTGTTTTAACAAATAATTTCTTCGAAATTGACAATGCGCCACCTTTTGCTTGCACCATTTCTTGATTTTGATAGTATTGCCAATACATAGCTCCCCAGCCAATTCCATTGGTTACGCGGCTATCAGCCTCATTTACAATGTTTGAAACTTTAATATTACCCATTTCCGATTTTACTTCAGACGTCGGAATAGTTTCTTTAAAATAGCAGATCGGAAGGAGCACACGTCTGAACTCCAGTCA
>CAIWIS010000910.1 GCA_903912795.1 uncultured Bacteroidales bacterium | reverse complement strand
TTGCTCCAGCGTTAAAGGTTGCATTTACAGCAGTTCCATCAGCGATGGCTGTAGCTGAACAGCTAATGGCTCCGGTTGATGGAAGTGTTGCTGCTCCTACACCACCCGAAATAGCAGTTTTAAGCGTTGATCCGGCGTTAGCTGCAAAAGAACAATAATATCCTGAAAGAGCAGCCGAGCCACAATCCAACGTTCCACCGTTATTATTGTTAAATGTTACACCTTGTAGATTTTTATCAATTGTAAATGTACCTGCGTTATTTATGGTAGTTGTAGTTGTCCTGAGTGAGGTCTGTCCTCCAGTATTAACAACCTGACTTCCACAATTTAAGCTAATTGTACCTCCACTATTGTTGTTGATTGTTATACTCGGGGCATTTGCAGCATTCGAAGTAAAAAGTGCATAACCCGTAGAAGCACCATTCGAAGTTTGTTTTATACTCATTGTGCCAGCATTATTCAATTCAACAACATTGGTATTGGAGATACCTGTATCAAAATGCAGTGCCCCTTTAACGGTCATTAATGTCGAATTAACAGCGGTAATATCGGAAGAAAGTGTAGCTCCTGAATTATTATTAATAATTATTTTACCATACGAGCTTGCATTGTTTATACAGCGGTACGCTGTCATATAAGTGCCATTCACGCTTATACTACCATTATTTGTGAATGTGAGATTGTTAGTATTACCAACAGAACCGGCTACGCTTGACACTAAATAAATACCCTGTGCACTAATATTGTAAGCAGAAGCTGTGGCGGTAATGGATGTATCACCCGTTCCAGAAGCTTTTGTAAGTGTTACATTTGTACCTGCTGCAAGAGCAGTGGGACAAGTTACTACAAGTGTTGTACCAGTACCGCTCGCTTTAGTTGTTAAAACGGTATAAGTATTTGTGCCATCAGTATAAGTAGCACCCAATGTTGCTGCAGTTGCTAGTGGTACAGTAAAGTTATAACTATATGATGAACTTCCATAACATGACAACGCAGTTCCACTTTTTACGGTAATATTATTGTTGTTTCCAGCTACATACAGAAGCCCCATCAAAGTGGGTGTTCCCAATGTTCCTATTGATAAACCTGCACCTCCAATAATGCCACTTGCACCTGCGACCGCATAAATGCCATACGAATTAGCTGCTGCCTGACCAACAGAGATTGTGTACGTTGCATTGTTTAAATCAATTTCGGGCGCCTGGTTTAATAAAGTGGTAGAATTATTAAATAAAATAACACCACCGCCGACTGGTGGTGCTGTATTTGAAAACATATTTAAAGTACCCGTAGCGTTATTCAAATAGCCCCAAGGCAAAGTGGGTGTCACTGCAGGATTTTCAAAGCGAATACAATATCCAGAACCATTAACGACAGTGGTCGTCAATGTTCCCAGATTTTCGATAATACCACCATTCATCATTACAGGGGAGAAGGTGGGTGTATTAGCAGCTGAACTAGCAGTAAGAGTATAACCCGAAGCGATAATCAACTTTCCTAAATTGGTTGCCGACGTATTACCAATCTGAACATTGCAGGTAACATTAGAGTTCAAAGTACACGTCCCACTGGTTATCTGTACGCTAGTGCCACTCGGTATAGAAGATGCTATATTTTTATAAAACGAAACAGCTTGGCTAGATATATCTACATACAGACCTGTAGATAATACAATAGATGTGGCGCTATTCACAGTAGTTACGGTTGTACCAGGTTTAATTCCAAAGCCTGCAACATAATCGCCAACCGCTACTGTACCAGCAAGAGTTCCACCTAAAGTAATAGAAGTAGCTCCGGATGCAGCCGCAACATTTGTTGAACTTGCATGAACTGTATACCAGTTTGAAGCAGTTTCCCAAGCTCC
>CAIWIS010000909.1 GCA_903912795.1 uncultured Bacteroidales bacterium | reverse complement strand
AGCTTGACCCTGAAGCGAGTTTGAAATTGGCACTTTCGATTGCTGAAAACAATTTATCTGTGCCATTGGCAGCACCCTGAAATCCGGTAGCGGCAACAAATGGCGATGATGTTAACAAAATATTGCTCGTCAATGTACCATCAGTTGCAGCAGCATCCCAGGCGTTTTTGATTAATTCTTTTGCAGTTCCGTTTCCAAAACTTTTTGCTAAAGTTGTTCCGTTGTAATTATTACAAATAATCGAGTTGTACACTTTATAGGCTACACTTCCGGTAATAGCTGCTGTTGTAGCCGTTGTTGAGTTATAATTATTAGCAATGGTAGTATTTCTGATTTCAGTATTAGGTACTGCAATACTAAGTGCTTGTGGAGAAGTTGTGGACTCATTATTTATTATCAGGCAATTATCAATAACCACATTTTTTGTAGCTCCTGAAACATTTGTTATTGACAGTGCTCCTGATCCAGTTGTAGCTTTGTTGTTTCTTATAATACAATTGCGCAGGGTTGTACCATTGGTTATCGCTCCACATCCGCTTGCTCCTGTTTGTCTTCCACCCTGTAAGATTAACCCATCCAGCAATACATCTTTTTCAGCATTCGACCAAACTACCATAGCTGCACCTGTCTGATTCAGAATGGTTTGATTGGTAAGCCAATTACGTTCCGACAACAAAGTTTCGGTACCTGTAAATCCGCCATAAATGGTCATTTGAAAATTAAGTTGAAACGCTAATGTTAAATCATACATTCCTGCTTTCATCCAAATTTGGTTCTCAGTTGGAATCGCCTGTGTATTATAGAAATTTGCTAAAGCTCTTCCACGGGCTAATGAAACGGCAGTTTCCCAAGTTAATCCGGTAACTGTAACATCCGATGAACCCGTAGGAGACACGTGAATTATCAGAGGTTCGGCATTTGTAAAAATTGCAACGAGTGCAAATGCAAAAAATAAAGTAATTTTTTTCATGATAAAATTGTTTTATTTGTTAGTATTAATATTGTTGTAATTCGTTCAATATATTATGCCATTTTGCTTTTGAAAGGATTATTTATATCCGATTCAATGTTATAATTCATTGTTTCGCCGGGACCATCGGGTGGACTTGATTGCAAAGCTAATGAAATTTCGTTATCCAATGCAATGAGTTGGACTTGTGGAGCTAAATATTTTTTCTTTGTTTCCATAAATATTATTTTTTGCCCCAACCCCTAAAGGGGCTTTAAGAGAAGAAGATACCATTCGGTACTATTCCAGTTCCCCTTTAGGGGTTAGGGGCAGGTGTTTTTTATTTTACGATTACTCTTGTTGACTCATTATTCACTTTTACTACAAAAATACCTGTTTGTAGTTTGTAGTTTACTGTTTGTAGTTTTGCAGATGTTTGTCCATTACACAGTAGCTGCCCCATAGCATTATAAATGGCATAATTTGCTTTTTCGGGAGCAAAAATGGTGATTTGGTTTTGAGCATTTACAAAAACCTGAGCGTTCGTTTTTTCAGTTGTCTCAATTCCGGTTGAATTGCTTGGTGCACGGAAAAGAAGACTGAAACGATTTTCGTTGTTAACAGTAGCTGAATTTGTGCTGAAACTGTATTCCGTTTCGGGTTGCAACTCGGTTTGTTTATTATCCGTTTTATCGAGCAAAAATACTTTAGTGCCGGGAGCAAAATTACTCATTTCGCTTACTTTGAATTTTAAGGGTGCGATAGTATTCAGACTGAACCCAAGTGGTAATTCCATATTATCGGAAACTGCATTTAAACCATTGATAACTAAACGTTCAGCATCTGCTTTTGTATATAAATCGGGAGTTAAAGAACTATTATTCATCATTTTTGGGGAATCATAATTGTCAAAGGTGTTGGCAGCATCAGAATCGAAGTATATTAAAGCTTCGTCGGAGTTATTGCCATTTGCTAATTGCAAACGCATAAGTTGGCGTTCGTTGGCTTTTGGTGCTTTGAATTTATTGTTATCACCCACGCCGTGAAAACGCATATTGTTTTTGAAAGTAAGATTAACATTATGTGTTGTTACTGCAGCATTTGCATTTACACGAATCCAGAATGCCTGCATTGGAGGGATATACTCGTTGAGTACGCTATTTACCTCCGAGCTACCTACTACAACATTTGCTGTGCCATTCCATGTTGTGAAAACATACGCATCGGAAGCATTTTTGGTGCGATACCAAAAACTTGTACTAATACTATCATTTGTTGCTTCGGCTAAAAATCCATTTAGACCACTCCATTTCAGATACGAAGGATAGGGATTGCCAACGAGGTTGAAACCTCGGCTTAAACCAGATTCGGTACGACTAACTATAATAGCAACATCGCCAGAATTGGTTGTTCCTGTTACGTTAACAGTACCCGTTGTGCCCGTAGACGATGGTGGTGAAACAATAGTTGTAGCAACTTGAACATACCCTTTGCCTCTTACCAACGTACCATTCGTTACCGGAACCCATGCTTTGCTTGCTTCGCTCCATCCCTGAACACTTGTACCTCGACTTAACCAACTGTAATCTGCCGCCGATACAGGCGAACTCAAGTACCAGTTGCGACCGGCTGTTACATGTTGTTTTACGGTAGCGTTAATAGTTGGAGTGCTGTAGCTATCAATTAGGGTAGCAGTAGCAGTTTCGGAACTTTCGAGTGTAATGCCGTTGGTGGCAGATAAGGTTCCCGAACTGTGCGTTAGTTTCGCTCCTGGAGCAATAGTTATTGATTTAACTGTTTTGGTAGCATCGGCAACAAATTCGCCGGAACTAATCGTGATATCAGTATTTGCCAACTGTATATTGGTAAGCCCTGTATTATTCAGATTTCCGCCTGCTATTGATGCTGTCGATGGAGTGACTTCATAGCAACCTATATCAACCGTTGTATTTTGAATACGGTTATTGCCGGCTAAATCGGATGTTGCAGTGGTGGCATAAGTATTATTACCTGCATTAATACAAGTTGAACCGGAAGTGAGTTTGAAATTGGCACTTTCGATAGTCGAAAACAGTTTATCTGTGCCATTAGCAGCCCCAACAAAACTGGTGGCAGCCACGAAAGGAGAAGAAGATATACTGATATTGTTGTTAGTTGATAGACCAACACCATCAGTTGGTGCAGAGTCCCAAGCATTATTGAATAATACTTTTGAAGTATTATTACCAATAGCTTTTGCTATTGAACTTCCATTTAGATTATTGTAAAAAATATTGTTATAAAAATTGATTGTAGTTCCATTTGTTGTTGTAAGAGCAGCACTGGTACCAGTAGTTGCATAATTATTAGCAAATGTGCAGTTAATTATATCTGCAGGAATTGCTGCAGCAGCAATTGCAGCAGTAGTTCCTCCTGACTGGTTGTTTATTATCAAACAATTGTCTAATGTTATCTTCTTAACTGAACCTGATACTCCAATAAAACCTAACGCACCTACATTTCCAGTTGCCTTATTATTTCTGAGAATACAGTTTCGAAGAGTTGTTCCTTGAGCAATTGACCCACAGCCATTTGAACCAGCCATGTTACCTCCCTGAAGAATAAATCCATCCAATAACACATTGTAATCTGTGTATACACCAAGAGAAACTAACCCATTTCCAAATATCACCATAACTGTACCAGTCTGATTTAGAACAGTTTGATTAGTTACCCAGTTTCGTTCTGATAATGAAGTTTCGGTACCTGCAAATCCGCCATAAAAGGACATATTTGCATTCAAATTAAAAGCAGCAGTCAGATTGTATGTACCTGCTTTTACCCAAACCTGATTGTCGACGGGAATTGATTTTGAAAAATAAAAATTTGATAAATTTCTTCCTCGATCTAATGAAACAGCATTAGCCCAAGATAATCCATCTACTGATTCAGATGATGAACCATTTGGTGTTACATAAATAATCACAGGTGCTGCATTTGTAAAAAATGCAACTAATGCAAATGCAAGAAGTAAAGTAATTTTTTTCATAAACTTACGAATTAATATTTAACTACATACAAAGATAACTATAGCTATATGTTAGTCAGGTATGCTATGGTATCAAAAAGGTATGTTGTGGAAAAACCTATGCAGGCAACGCTTATCCCCTACTTTTTGACAGTAGACGCTGCTTATTTACACGTATCTGCATGGCGTTTACATAATTTTTGAGTGAGTCGGGATTGTCGCGGTATTTATAGGCACTGAGAATATGGTCGTTGGTTTCTTTCATTTTTTGCTCCATGGCTGCACGAAATATTTCTAATTGTGGTTTGTAAGCCGGATTGTTTACCAAATTTACCAATGCATCGGGGTCATTATTCAAATCATAAAACTCTTCTGTTTCCCTGAAATCGAACAATTTAATTCGAGCGGCAATTTCAGAATTCATTTTCGAAGCAGCTTTCATTGCCTTGTAGGTAAGTCCAATCTTTGTTTCTGAAGTAAATTGATAATCCCCTGCATAAGCCCATGGAGAAAAAATATAGGCAAAATCTTTGTTTTGCAAACAACGCATAGGGTATGCTTTAAAAGCAGAATTTGAGAAAAACAAGGTATACACATCGTTTTGCTTTGTGTATTTTTCTCCGGTCAGGCGATTCTTAAACGATAAGCCATCCAAGGGATAAGGTTGTTTTATACCCGTAATATCCAACACCGTTGGCAAAAAATCGACTCCACTTACAAATGCATCCTTTTCAACCTGTTTTGGTTTGGTTTTTCCGGTCCATTTCACAATGAGTGGAGTGCGGTTGCTGTTCAAATACACATTTGTTTTCGAAAATGGAAAAGCCATACCATTGTCCGAAAGAAAGAAAACGATTGTATTCTCTTCCATTCCCGACTCTGCGAGGGCTTTCAATACTTCACCCACAATATCGTCGGCACGTTTTACATTGTTGTAGTATTGCGTAATTTCTTTTCGGATATCAGGCAAGTCAGGCAAAAATGCCGGAATATTCACTTCTTTTTCTGTATAAATATAAGACGGTTGAGGTTCTTTCTGGTTTCCGAAAAAATTTCCTCCTTTTTTGCCTGACTTTACGTCATCGCTATCGTAGAAAGGCCGGTGCGGATCTTGCGAATTACACATCAGATAAAAGGGCTGGTTGTTTTTCTTTGTCGCTGCTAAAAAATCCTTCGTTTTTTTGTAAAACAACGCTGGTTCGCGCCCTTGATTGAGTTCTTCCGCTTTTATGGCCATATTAATTTTGTGCTCTCCACTCAATTTCGGAAAACAATGGGGAAGTTTTGCCATACAACCCGTATAATAACCATTCTCCTGTAATATTTCGAACACAGACTTTACCAACGATTCTTCCGGAATATAGTTAAAACCCTCCAATCCGCTTCGTTGCGGATACATACCTGTGGCCAACACATTGCGCGAAGGCATGGAAACTGCACACTGTACAAAAGCACGCTCAAAGCGAATGCCTTCAGCGGCAAGCTTGTCGATATGTGGGGTAGTGTTTTTTACCTGACACCCAAACACTCCTACCGAATTGTAATTCATGTCATCGACAGTAATTAACAGTATATTTGGCTTTTGGGTTGGCGTAACTGCATAAACCATTGTAAAACCAAGTGATGCAGCACTTAACAAGAACTTCATTGGTATTGAATATTTAATTTACAATTATTTTATTGATAAACTTTTTACTATCAGTAAATTTTGAATGAACAAAATAAACACCCTGTGCTAAACCCGAAATATTAAGCGTATTTGAACTAAGCAATTCATTCTTCAACATCAATCTGCCTGTTAAATCGTAAATATCAACACTTTGAATTTGATTTTCGGAAACGATTTTTATCTCGTTTTTAGCCGGATTTGGCAAAATGCTTACAGTTTTAGGTTTAATAGTTACATCCGAAATAGTTGTAATACTTGAATACAGCAATTTAACCGACAAATAATTTTGCAGTGTGGGGACTGTTATTGTAGTCCATCCATTTCCGGTGCTGTAATTCAGATTAGAATTTCCTTCGGGAGCTATACCTGTGACCGAACTTATTGTTCTACCTGCTATCGTCTTAATTTTAAGGGTTAAATTCTGAGCGTTTTGAATCTCATCGGTAGTTTCGTTGTAGTTGTAATTTACCAGGTCAACAAAAACCGAATTCCCATCGGCTGCATTCCACACATAACTTCCTACAGTAACAGGTAGGGATGCTCCGTCAAAAATCGTTGAATTACCTATCATTGTTTTCAAAGCCGTGAGCAACGATGCCCGTCTTGCAGCAGCATCGGTGGCATATTTGGCATTAAAATAATTTACACCTACCGGCTCGGCTGTCCACACTACGGTGCCATTTCCTACGGTACGGGTATACACCGTTTTGTCGTAAACCAACGCATCATTTTTTACAATTTCGGGAGCATTGCTTATATTTCTTCCCACTAAATTCTGAAACAGCGGTGTAGCTCTTCGCTGAAACAAACCATCAGTATCAAAAAACTTACCAGGCGAACCTGTAAGCACCAATCTACCCCCGTTCTCGACCCATTTTTGTACAATACTCAAGACGCTGTCGTTCAGATAGTCGGCACAGGGCATGATAAACGTTTTGTACTGAGCCATATTTGCAGTAGTAAGTTTCCAATCGGTTACCACCCTGAATGGCAAATGAGCATCGATAAGAGTAGTGGCAAACCCAAGATAATCCTGACGATGTGGTTGGTAATTTTTATCAGGTATTATGGACCCCGGCAATGCCATAGCAAAATAATTATTTCCCGAAAACAACAAGCCAATATCGGCACTCATTACTCTGCGACCGAATTTATTTTCTTCACGCTCAACAAAAGCATTTATCCATCTGTGAGCAGCAGGTGTGGCGCAGGAATTGGGAGCACTTTTTACGAAAGTACTGTTTGCAAAAGCTTCGGCAAGCAACACTTTGCTTACACCTTCGGGAGCATTGGTTTTGTCGGGGCCATAAAACCAAAACATAGCATAAGGTCCTTTTTGATGCTCAAGTGCTGCCCGAAAAACCGGTGCATATTTACCTAATGGAGGATAGCCCATTCCTCCCTGATAATTAATAGTTTGAGAATTATCCGTACTTAATTCGGTACACACAATATCCATATAGTCGTCGCGCACCCAGCCATTGTTCAGCATGGGAATGTCATTGCCGCCTACTGCAAAATCGGGCTTTCCTACTTTTACAGCCTCTTCTTTGAAAACCGTATAATGGTTCTTCAAAAAGTCAGCACCCGTTTTTTGTTTAAACACTTTATATGCATTCCAAACTTTGTCGGTATACCAACCCGTATTTAGATATATTTGGGCATTGGGGTCGTTTTTTTGTGTACTTGTTGCGCCCAAAACACCTGCTTTTTGCTTCATGTATGCCCTGATATTAAAGGTATTAATATTGCTGACACCCATATTGCTAAGCTCTGCTGTAGTGTATTTTTCTTTGAGATACAAATTAAATTTGTACTCCGACCACGCTCCAAAAAGCTCATAAGGTCCCGAAAAATTATTCCAGGGCGAACAATTATCTGTCCATATTCCATCAATATCACCGTTTTTAAGCATTGTACGCGCTGCTATTCGATGGTATTCGTACCAATATGGACAGGCAGGGTCTTTACTTACTTTAATATTTCCAGCAAATAAGGAATCACCCACCACTTTTCCGGCATAAGTTTTTATGCAATACTCACCTACAATTGCCTTATAGAGCATTGGACGCAGGAGTTGATAATTGGTCGAAACATCTATCACCTGTTCATAATCGCGTGGGATACTATCATTAATGTCTTTTACTGCTGTAGCATCAAAAAATTTCGCATTCAAAGGAAAAATGCCTGTAGAATTGTAACCTATAGCCGATGTGCCATCGGGATAGCTTGCCGGAGGCAAACCGAGTGCTGATTGTGTACACGCGGGTTTTACAAATTCATCGTTGTTTACTGAGTTATGAGGACCAATCCATGTTCTAAAATTCACCCCTGTCAATCCACTTTCAGTCCATGCCCATGCGTTGTTTTTCATCTCAACAAGATCTGTTTCGTTCAAATACTTTGGAAAAACACCATTATTCGTTTTAAAACCTGCGGTATACAAACGTGGTTGCCCAAGTCCTTCGATATAGGACATTACTTTTACTTGTGGATTACTCGTTTTTGCCAGAGAGATTTGCGATTTGGTAGATCGCAGACTCAAGCGTTGAGCGTATTGTCCCCATGCAAAATCGGCACCAAAATTTCCCTGAACAACTCTTGCAGGAACATCAGAAAATAAATTAATATCCGTGTAAGTAGGAAACTTGTACCACCAATAATCAGGCTCACCAGCTAAAAGTTGATTAGAAGATTCAGAGGCAATTAAACTAAGGCAAAGAATAATATATGTGATTGATTTTTTCATTTTGTATTGTTGACAGTAATTCTATAAAAGGTCAAAACGTTATTTCTTATTCCATTCATCAGGATACGATTCGTTGTTTATTAGGCTTTTAAGCAGTGGATCTTCAGTACGCACCATATCTTTCATTAACAAATCTCTCATTTGTTTTAATTGTACTTTGTATTTTGGGTTTTCAGCCAAATTATGAAAACTATAGGGGTCATTTCTCAAATCAAATAATTCCTCGCGGCGACGTAAAAGAATATAATCCAACCGCCTTTTCATCACTGTGTCGGTTAAAGCTGCTTTTTGTATGGCCGCAAAGGTTAATCCACTTTGGTTTTCGGTCGGTTTTCCATTTTCCTGAAGCCTTTTTTTTATGCCATTTGACCATGGATTATACACATAGCTCCACTCGCGGGTATGTACAGCACGCATTGGGAAAACCTGAACTCCCGGACTTATATAGTTGTATGAAGTGTAAACAGCATTTCTGCTTTTTTGCTTTCCCCCCATGAGTAACGAAAGCATGGAGCGACCGTCCTGTTTTTCGAGAGCCGGAATATCCAAAGCTTCCAAAATTGTTGGCATAAGGTCAACTGTTGATACAAAATGAGTTGCATCTACCGTTCCCTGTTTAATTTTTCCTTTCCAACAAACCATCAAAGGCGTAACGGATGAATGTGCATAGCAGTTTTGTTTGGCTGTAGGCATTGCGGCATCGTGGTCGCTGAAAAACACAAAAAGTGTATTATCAGCAATACCCTCTTCTTCAAGCAAGTGTAAGATTTTTCCGAGTGTTACATCGGCACGATGCACTGCTGTATAATACTGAGCTGTTTCTTTGCGAATATCGGGCAAGTCGGGTAGATAAGGTAATAAATAGGCTTTATCGGGTGAGCAGAATGGTTCCATAACGGGATAATCTACTGCATTTGCGTTCGTCTTACGCAGTTTTTCTACAAATTCCTTTTCCTGCTCCGAGCCCGGAAACGGACGATGTGGATCCGAAGTATTTACACCAAGATATATTGGTTGTCCTTTGGCTTTGGCATTTTGAATTGCCGTTTTTGCTTTTTGGTAAAAAAAATCGGGGTTACGACTATACCATCCATCACCTGGCCATTTCCATCCATCGTCTTGAAATTCACTCCACGGAAATGCTTTGTAATCGCGCCCTTTACCAATTGACGCGGCATAATAACCTTGCTGCATTAATATCCCCGACAATGATGGACAAGCATCTTTGGCAACTTCAATAAAGCCCATCGAACCATTACGGTGTGGATACAAACCTGTCATCATCGATTGTCGGCAGGGCATACTGATGGCACTACTTACATGAGCATTTCTGAAAATAATACTCTGAGATGCCAACCTATCCATATTCGGAGTAAGTCCCGGCATGGGATTGCCATAGCAATTAACTGAAGTAATATCCATGTCGTCGACCGTAAAAACAACAATATTTGGTCTTTTTTGCTGTGTTTTGTTGCCGGCATTCAATTGTGTCATCGCAGACAAAACCAAACCCGTACTTAAGGTAATCGACTTTAGTATCATAGTATTTAGTTTTTACTTCGCGAAAAAATAAGTTGTGTTATAATGGCTTTATCGCCTGTAGGGCTATTCGAAGTTGACTTCAGAATAAACTTCTGATCGGATTTCTGCAAATCAACAGCGCCAAATCGAAGCTCATTTGCAGTACTCAATTCTCCGGTAAGTATGCGGCTTCCAAATTGAACCTCCATGCTACTGCACTTGTTTAAATTTTTACCTTTTACAGTAAAATAATATTTTGCAGGAGTTACCACATCAATTTTATAAACAACTTCATCGTTCAATTTTGCAAATCCCTCAATAGCTTGTGCAACAACTGCAACTTCTCCTTTGATGCTTTGCACATATCCTGCCGATAAATTGTTTTGCATATCCGGTTTAGCATCCCAAAGTAAGCGACCAACTTGTAATGCAGGCATGCCAAAAGCTCTTCCACTTTGAATGACAATATCCCATTGCCGACGGCATTCGGATGCCATACGGCTAGTAATTTCAGGAAATTGTAGTGCAATATTATTCTTTTCAGCAGCATCGGTCTTTAAATCGTATAACTCTTGTTTCCCTCCCGGCAATGCATGAAAAACATAGGTTTCGTTTTGTAAGGAGAGATGATGATCTTCAAACCTGAGATTCGATGGATTTTCTATTATCCCCTTTCGTGTACGGGGAGCTCCTTCGTGTGCAATATTGATACGAAAAGCAGCGGGTACTTTTACCGCCTTATTCTTGTCAATCAAATTATTAGCAATACTTACACCTGAAAATGGTTGATGTTTAATACTTTTGTCGCTTATACCTGAAAGTTCCAACAATGTAGGCAATACATCCTCCACGCGGGCAAACTGAGATCGGGTTCCGGCTTTTACAATCTTGGGATATTTGACTAATAATGGTACCCGTACGCCATTTTGATACGTACTCGATTTGTAAGCTCTCAGATTCAATGCATTTCTTTTTTTCCAGTCATCGCCCGGAACTTCGTGTTCTTTTTTCCCAACTAATTTTTGAACTTCGGGACTTGTAGCTCCATTGTCGCTGTATAGCAAAACAATGGTATTGTCCTCCATTCCCTGTTTTTTGATTTGGGCTAAAACCTTTCCCAAAGCAGCGTCCATTTGGGT
>CAIWIS010000908.1 GCA_903912795.1 uncultured Bacteroidales bacterium | reverse complement strand
GAATAGGTACGCTGATTAAGCGGATAAAGCTGCCCCGTAAACGGGTAATACGGATTTTTGAAAAAAAAGGATAGATTTGCTTTGCAAAAAAGCGGATAAAGAAAAGCGTTATCTGTGTAAATCTGTGTTATCTGTGGACAAGAAAGTAAACTATCTTTATTTCGAGTTGTTTAGAATTTGCCTGATAAATTCATCATTCACATTTTCCATTTCATTTTTGTCGTACATAAAAAGCAGAATCAGCCTGTCGTTTACAATTTCGAAATAGAATATAATTCTTCCACCACCACTTTTACCTTTCCCTTTACTTTTTATAGCAATACGAGCTTTGCGGCAATTTGCAACAATCTCATCACCCATAAATGGATTTTTTTCGAGTTCATCCAAAAAGTGGGAATAATCGTCTTTTAACGATTTATATTTTTTTGATAATCGTTTAAGTGATTTTTCAAACTCAATTGTAACCTCAAATTTCATTGATTAATTGGCGAGCCGATTTTAATTTTTTTACTCCGGAATTGGAAAGTTCTATATCTTTTAAACTACGTTTAATGCTACGAACTACTTTTTCGGCTTGTTTATACGATTCGAAACGTTTGTATTCTTGTTTCGTCATTTCTACAATTATTTTTTCCATATAATGTTGTTTTATAAATAGTTGAAAAAAACAAGGATTTGGTTGTTTATTGTACTCGTTAGAATAGGCAAAGATAAGAAAATTTGCTAATGTGACAATAAATTGAAGTGTTAAATTGCCCTGCGGGCGTTATTAGGCCCTTCGTGCGTTACTTGGGCGTTGCCCGTTATTTTGCACTTCGTGCGTTAGTAGCCCTGCGGGCGTTATTGGGGCGTTGCCGTTATTTGGTGCTAAAGCACGTTATTTGCCCTTTGGGCGTTATTTGGGCCTAAAGGCGTTATTAAGCTACGCTGTCCGTTGATTCGTGCAATTGGTGTAATTAGTGTAATTAGTGTAATTAGTATTAATTTGTAGTTTAAAGTATTTGCTGTTATTGGTAAGAAAGTATAGGTACGCGGATAAAACGGATGTAGCTGCCCGTAAACGGGTAATACGGATTTTTGAAAAAAAAGGATAGATTTGCTTTGCAAAAAACGGATAAAGAAATACTGGCTTAAAGGCGCTATTGGGCACTTCGTGCGTTATTGGGTCTAAAGGCATTATTTGTGGTTGTTAAGTGGCATCGCCACGGCTTATTTGTTTTGCGTTGTGGTTTTAACCCAATGCAATCTGTATTATCTGTGGACAAACCACTTAAGTCACATAAGTTTTTTATTGTATAGAGTAAAACCTTGCGGTTTTTGGGGAAGTTCAAATAAGGGGGAGGGAATCATTAAAACAAATCGGCGTGAGAGCCAGTTCTAACTAAAGTGATTATATACTCCACTTCATCTATTTTCCATATCAACAGCCAGTCAGGAGTTAAATGACATTCATAAAAACCTTTATAATTACCTGATAATTTGTGAGGTTTGTAGCTAGGAGGCAAAGTGCCGGATGAAAGTAAAATTTTTAGAGCAGCATCAAAAATATCAATGTCATAATTTCTTTTTCTGCAAAGTTTAAAATCTTTCTTGAATTGACCAGTAAAGCTAGGCGTAAACATACTATAATAGTTTTGAATAAAGATCATTTATATCTTTACACTTAGTCACATTTCCTTTGTTCGTATCATGTATTGCCTTTTTAGTAATTTCATTAGGTGCATTAACTAAAACACCCTTTTCTTGTAAAAATGGCAAAATATCTTTGTGTTTAAAAAGATCAATTCTCACAAAATGAGGTAACCCTTTGG
>CAIWIS010000907.1 GCA_903912795.1 uncultured Bacteroidales bacterium | reverse complement strand
GCATAGTGATACCCATCGTCGTTGGCAGGTAGCAGCGGGTTTAAATCGCCATGTAGTATGTTTTCAAACAAAGGAAAGTAAATGTCAAAATTCATAGTTAATTTCGTTGTAAGTTGCTTCTAGAATTGTTATAGTTTTTATTATCCTTTACTTATCAAAGACAGTATTTTTTTTCCAGAATTCGATATCATATACGCTTGATTTCGGTTTTTAATTCCAGGATATTGTTTCTCCACCCACCCAATTTTAATTAATGGTTCCAAATACTTCAAACTATTTTTGGTTTGATTACTTAATTCCATTTTCTCAAATAGTTGCTCTCTTTTCAAACTTGTAGAAAGTAGCTCAAGCATCTCCTTTACTCTATCGTGGACTTCTCTATTAATGATTTCTACAACTTCATTACTTACTTGGTTACTTACTTGGTTACTTACTTGGTTACTAACTCCGTTACTAAATGCAATAATGTTATCTATGTTGCTGAATAACAGCAGTTTTACCCCGTTACTTTCTTCGTTACTTTCTTCGTTACTAATTGCTGTATGAACAGGTAGAGTAACTAAAAAATAAGTAGCTTCAGCATCTGTTTCAAAAACTGGTGCCGGAGAACCATTATCAGCCATTGCTTTATAAATACTTGGCAAGCCTGTACCCCTGCCTTCGGTGAGTCGAAATTCTTTGAGAAAATCACCGATACGGCGATTGCGATATTCACGGGCAATAATTCTCTGTTGTGATTTTAAAATGGAGGCATTTACCGGAGGAACTGGCCCGGGGAAACTCAACACTTCAATTTTGTTCGGCCAGAGCTGAACTTCAATAGGTGAACCCAGTTCGTAGCTTTTATGATATACCGCATTTGACAACGCTTCTTCTAACGCGGTATATGGGAAATTATAAAAGCGTTCTGCTTCCGCTTTGTTAATGTGCTTTATAACCTGCTCACCAATAATCTGAGTTTTGATAAAAGACAATGTATCCCTAAGTTGCACGTGTAATGGTCCTTTGAAATAATGTTCAGTAAAGTTTGAGCCGGAACCATCCTTGTGCCACACCAATTCTATCTGACAACGATCAAAAAACTTTTCAGGCTGCTTAGAGAAAAACAGCAGACCCACATTTACCGGTTTAATATTTTCATCTAAACCTTTAGCAATGAGTATTGCCCGACATAAATCTTGGAAGGACAGCGATTTACTCTCTTCAAACAAATCACTTTTCACTTCCTGTAAATAAGCCTGAATAATTCCTAAATCCAGATCCTGAATACCCGCTTGTTGATTTATTCTGTCATCAAAAGGAATACGGGCTGTAAGTTCCAAAAGTTGTCGTAAGGTTTCTCCTCTGGCAACAACACTATTGGAACCAATACGAACATAAGGTTCTCTAGCTGCACCAGTACCCAAACTAACCGGTGCAGTATACATTCGGTTATCTCCTGCCGGACACCAAAGTACAAGAATTTGCATTTCTTGCAACAGATAAGGCTGCATAACCGGAAAATAATTTGGCTGAATTTTATGACCTAGTTCCAATACTTTTTTCTGAATGGCATCTGTTTGTTCGGCTTCGAGGCCTATAGGTGGCATTATTGGTTTACCTGTATTCTCGGCAACACCTACCACAATGTAACCTCCACCCCAATTGTGCAAATCATTAGCAAAAGCACAGATTGAATGAATTATATTTTCGGGATTCCATCCCTGCTTAAACTCTAACCGTTCCCATTCAACGGTACTACCGTGAACTAAATCTTCAATATTGACAGGTAATGCCATAATTTCTGTTGTAAAATGATAACCGAATTAACTACAGTGGTTTAATTAACCCGTACAACAAAAATAGTTATTTTCTTTTTAACATAAAAGAGTTGTTGAAAAAAACTTTCAACAAATTTCACTTTTATTCAAAAAATCACCCACCCTAAGCTTTTTTTATAAAAACTCAGAGTGGGTGAAAACCAAACCTTAAAAAAACTATATTGTTAAACTAAAAAAACGAATAAACCTAATTTAAAAATTAATCAAGCCAAAAAACTCAGGCAAATGAAAGTTTGGCTTATCGGATTGAATTAAATTCCAACTCAAGTAGTGAGGTGTTGCTGTTTCATCTCCACATTTATAGAAATTAGCTTCAAGAATATGATTCTTATCTGGCTGAAATCCAATGATTGCAAACGGGATTGCAACAGTTAGACTCCATTCGAAATAACCTGATTTTTCATCTATGGATTGAGTTCCCAAACTGGAAAAACGCTCAATTTGCTTTAACTGCTCTGTGGTAAATGGAATCACATTTTCATTACGACCTTTTCGTTGAGTTGCCAAACAAGTACCTATGCAATTAAACTCAAAGTTGTAATATAAATCCTTCCCTGGTATTTTACAGAAGAATTCCACACAGCTATCCTCCCAAACGGAATCCATATCTGCTGTGTACAAGGCTTTTATATTCTTTTCTGCAATGTAATAACGAATATAAAGTTTTGTGTCTGTACATACTATTTTAAATCGACAAGCAGGTTTATACGGAAATTTTACCGGCCAGTTAAGCATATCGATGTATTCACATTTTAAATGCTTATCCATATAAACAGAAATCTCACTTATTGACTTCCGGGTTGAATCTGTCAATTGATGTACTTTAAGTGTCTTCATTTTTAATTTCCGATTTTAGCTTTTACCAATAAGTTCATTTCAGCAATAAGTGTGTCAGCTTCCTGCATGGTTTGTGCTTCGGCGTAAATGCGAATAATCGGTTCGGTGTTTGATTTTCGCAAATGAATCCATTTATCCGGAAAGTCAATTTTCACCCCATCGATTGTATTTACTTCAAACTTGTTATAGTATTCAGCCACTTCACTTAGCAGTTTCTCCATATCTACCGTTGGCGATAATTCAATTTTATTTTTTGAAATGGAATACGGTGGAAAACTATCACGTAATTCGCTTACTTTGAGTTTCGATTTTGCCAATTGTGTCAGGAATAAGGCAATGCCCACCAGTGCATCCCGTCCGTAATGTATTTCAGGATAAATAATTCCTCCATTACCTTCGCCTCCGATAACAGCTCCGACAGTTTTCATTTTTTCCACCACATTTACTTCGCCTACAGCAGAAGCTTTGTATTGCTGACCGTGTTTTAGGGTAATATCCCGTAAAGCTCTGGTTGAGCTAAGGTTTGACACTGTATTACCCGGCGTTTGCGATAAAATGTAGTCGGCAATCGACACCAATGTATATTCTTCGCCAAACATAGCACCATCTTCACAAATAATCGCCAAACGGTCGACATCCGGATCGACTACAAACCCAACATCTGCTTTTACTTTCTGAATAAGATTGGAAATGTCTTTTAAATGCTCAGGAAGTGGCTCGGGATTATGTGGGAATTGTCCGTTTGGTTCGCAATAGAGTTTGTGAATTGTTTTTACGCCCAGCTGTTCAAGCAGTGCAGGAATGGCAATACCACCAACGGAATTTACACAATCAATTGCTACCGAAAAGCCGGCATCCTGAATGGCCTGTTTGTCGACTAATTTAAGCGCCAAAACAGCATCGATATGCTTTTGAAGAAAAGTATCGTCCGAAATTTCCCTGCCAATCGAATCTACATCGACGAATGAAAAATCCTCTCTGTCTGCAATTCTCAGAATCTCTTCGCCTTCAGCGGCGTTCAGGAATTCGCCTTTTTCATTTAAGAGTTTCAAGGCATTCCATTGTTTGGGATTATGACTGGCAGTAAGAATAATTCCTCCTGCTGAGCCCGACAAAGTTACTGCCATTTCGGTGCCAGGCGTAGTTGCTAACCCGATATTAATTACATCAAACCCCATTGACATCAATGTACCACATACGATATTTTTCACCATTTCGCCCGAAATTCGGGCATCGCGACCAACTACAATGGTTTTCTTATCTGTTTTTGAACAGATGAATTTAGCATACGAAGCTGTAAATTTTACTACATCCACAGGACTCAATCCTTCTGCAGGTTTTCCGCCTATTGTCCCTCTGATTCCTGATATTGATTTTATTAATGTCATTTTACTTTTCTGAATCGTTTTTGTTTAAATGTATTTTTTGTTCCCATTAACTAATTAAAAATTGGACATACTTTAATAACTAAATTTATACTCCACAAATGCTTCAATTGCTTCGTAACTAGCTAATCCTAATTGATTGTATAGTTTGGCTGTGGCCTGATTGCGGTCTTCGGCACGTTGCCAGAACAGACGTTCATCGTT
This sequence comes from uncultured Bacteroidales bacterium, assembly GCA_903912795.1. Lineage (GTDB taxonomy): Bacteria > Bacteroidota > Bacteroidia > Bacteroidales > Paludibacteraceae > Paludibacter. Next base: position 1,893 of record CAIWIS010000907.1, on the reverse strand, counting down.
ACCCATAAACGGTGCACTTTCCATTTGCGATTGATGTTTAAGAATGGAATTGCGTTTGCGGCGAAGCTGTTCGGGACTGATAGGCACTGCCATTTCGATGTGGTCGATTTCCCACTCCGCCCATGCACCGCGATACATCCATATACGACACTCCTTCATCCATAACGTTGCTTTCAGCTCATGAATTGCTGACAAAGCAGCATCTAAACAGACTTTGTGCGTTCCGTGAGGGTCGGCAAGGTCGCCAGCCACAAAAATCTGATGAGGCTTCACCTCTTCGAGCAGGTCAATTATTTTTACAATGTCGTTGTCGGTCAATTTTCCTTTTTGTACTTTTCCTGTTTCGTAAAATGGCATATCAAGGAAATGTACATTTTCGGGCTTTAAGCCCACAAAACGGCAAGCTGCACGAGCTTCCTCACGTCGGATTTGACCTTTCAGATAGAGCACATCGGCAATATCCGAATCGCCACTGCGTTTTTCTTCGGTTAAAAAGCCAAGAACGCGTTTGTATTTGTTTCTGATTTCCTCGTTTTTAGGATCAAAACGGTCGAGTACATTGAGCATAAGCCACACATACCGAATTACTTCCTCGTCGCCCACGGCAATATTTCCCGAAGTTTGGTAGGCCACATGCACATCGTGATGTTGGTCTACCAAGCGTTGAAATGTGCCACCCATCGAAATCACATCATCGTCGGGGTGCGGACTGAATACCAATACGCGTTTTGGATAAGGCAGTGCACGCTCAGGACGATTACTATCATCGGCATTTGGTTTACCGCCCGGCCAGCCGGTAATGGTGCGTTGCAAGTCGTTGAAAATGCGAATATTCACATTGTATGCCGAACCGTATTGCGCCAGCAGTTCGTCCAATCCATGTTGGTTATAATCTTTGTTGGTGAGTTTAAGTATGGGTTTTCCGGTTTTGTTACACAACCAAACTATGGCGCGACGAATCAATTTATCTGTCCAGATACAGGTACTTACCAACCAAGGATGACTGATGCGAGTAAGCTGTTGTGCGGCATTGAGGTCGATAACTACTTTTGCATTTTTGTGTTGCTGAATAAACGAAGCAGGTACATTATCGTCCACTTTTCCTTCGATAATTTCCTTGAGAATACCCGCTTTGTTTTCGCCCCATGCAGGCAAAATAAGCTGTTTGGCATTCATAAGCGTTGCCATTCCCATCGTAATGGCGCTTGAAGGAACTTCCGAAATTGAACTGTAGAAGCGTTTAAGGTCGCGTTGCGACACATTATCGAGCAGCATCAGGCGCGTTAAGGTGCTTACCTGTGAGCCGGGTTCATTGTACGCGATATTGCCCACCATTCCAACGCTTACCAACACCAAATCAAGTCCTTCAAATTGTTCTATCAGTTCTTCGTAATGCTTACAAAATTCGTAAATATTAGAACGGTTTACTGAGCTGTCTGGCGTGTAGAAATTCTCCATTCTAAAATCTACTTTTTCGAGCAGGTTGGCACGAAGCAGGTTGGCATTGGAGTGCCGTTCTTTGTCGAACACCGGGAAGAATTCAGTCACATTGAACACAATGACATCGGCAAAGCTGAGCCCTTCGATTTCGTGCAGCTTTACTAATTCATCATACACTCCCATGGGCGATGAACCACCCGAAAGACCGAGTACACAGCGCTCTCCTTCTTTTTCTTTATCACGTATAAGAGTTGCTATGGTTTGAGCAATTGATTTTGCACCTTCATTTGCATCGGCGAATATTTTGGTTCGTAACTTTTCGTAACGGGTTTGCCGCAGACTTTCAATCATATCACCCAATCGATAGTACCGCTCGGGTGTGCGTTCGAGGGTTATTTTGGAACTTAGGTTGTATTGCATATTGGTTCTTGATTCTTTGTTCTTTGTTCTTTG
>CAIWIS010000906.1 GCA_903912795.1 uncultured Bacteroidales bacterium | reverse complement strand
GTTTTAAAGTGATAAAAAATTCTGGTTTAAATTTCGTTTTAAGAAAAAAAATTCCTACTTTTGTTCCGCTAAAATTTTAAACGGAATAAATAATTATTTACAAACGCATTTATGTCAAAACAAGAACAGAATAAACCGGAAGAATTAGAACAAGTAGAACAAGTATTGAGCAAATCAGAAGCTTTTATTGAAAAATATCAAAAACAATTACTACTTGGCGTTGCTATTGTAGTTTTATCAGTACTTTCAGTATTAGCTTTCAAAAACTTCTATATCGATTCGCGCGAAACACAAGCTCAAAATGAAATGGCAAAGGCTCAAGCCCTTTTTGCTGTGGATTCATTTAAAGTTGCTCTTGATGGTAAAGGCGATGTTGTTGGATTTAAAGAAATTGCTTCGGAATATAGTATTACTGCTTCGGGTAACTTGGCTGAAGCTTATGCAGGTATATGTTATTATAAATTAGGACAATACGATAATGCAATAAAATATTTATCGCAATTCGATGGCGAAGATAATTATTTCACTACTTCGATTATTGGTTTAATTGGCGATGCTTATGTAGAAATGGGCAAAAACAATGATGCAGTAGACTATTTTGTTAAAGCTGCTGATAAAGAAAACGAAGTATTGAGTGCTGTGTTTTTGAAAAAAGCAGGTAAAGTGTACGAAGCGCTCGGAAAACCTGAAAAAGCATTAGAAGTTTATACACAAATAAAAGATAATTATCCTAAGAGCAGCGAAGCTTCTGATATTGAAAAATACATAGCTCGCGTTCAAAAATAAATTTCAGAGATTTAAATCCTATAAAAAGCTACTTCTGAAAACGAGGTGGCTTTTTTAATTCAATTTATTATGGCAACTAAATATAAAAACTTATCGGATTATGATGTTGATGCAATGCCATCGTCTGAAATTGTTGAAAATCAAAGCTATGCAATTGTTGTAGCCGATTGGAATTCGGAAATTACCTTTGCTCTACTCGATGGTGCAATTGATACTTTTTTACAACAAGGCGTAAAATCAGAAAACATTAAGGTAGTTCACGTGCCAGGTGCTTTTGAATTAACTTATGCCGCAAATAAGCTTGCTTCGTTACAAAAGTATCGTGCGGTTATCACATTAGGTTGCGTGATACAGGGCGATACACCACATTTCGACTATGTTTGCCAGGGTGTAACTTATGGTGTAGCCAAAATAAATGCAAGTGATTATATGTGCCCAGTAATATTTGGAGTTCTCACTACCAATACCTTGCAGCAATCACTCGATAGAGCTGGAGGAATTCACGGAAATAAAGGCACAGAAGCAGCTGTAACAGCAATAAAAATGGCAAATATTGTTTGGTAGTTAAAGTTTTTTTTTCTACCTTTGTGCCGCTTTAGAGTAACGGGCAGTTACCAAAGTGGCCAACTGGGGCTGACTGTAACTCAGCTGTCTTTCGACTTCGGAGGTTCGAATCCTTCACTGCCCACACCATTTACAATTTACTATTTAAATTGTAAATAATAAAATGGTAAATGTTTTTGCGAAAGTAGCTCAGTTGATAGAGCATTAGCCTTCCAAGCTGAGGGTCGCGGGTTTGAGCCCCGTCTTTCGCTCTTAAAAAAAGAGAAATACATTGGTATTTCTCTTTTTGTTTTTTAGTTACTCATTTCTAAAATCTCGACTAGCCATTTCCAACATTCTTGTGTTGAACTAATGCTCAACCTCTCGTCGGGCGAATGTACTCCATACATTTGAGGTCCAATGGAAATCATATCCAAATGTGGGTATTTTTCCAAAAACAACCCACACTCAAGTCCGGCATGTATAGCACGTATTTCGGGTTGTTTATCATATAATTTAGTGTATGCAGTTTTAGCTATATCCAAAATTTCCGATTTCAGATTTGGCTTCCATCCCGGATATCCATCGCCATGTGTAACAGTGGCATTTGCCATAACAAAAACCGATTCTATCTGATTTGCAATGTCGTATCTGCTCGATTCAACTGAACTACGTTGGCTAGTGGTCACTAAGATGATATTGTTTTCTTTCATTTTAACCGATGCCAGGTTGGTCGAAGTTTCTACCAATCCTTCCATGTCTTTACTCATGGCAATAACTCCATGTGCACAAGCATATAAGGCATTAAGTAAATTGTTCGATGCGTTTTTGTCGATAACAAATTCGGGTGATTTTTCTGAATCAAGCACAAACTCCAACTTTGGTTCCGTTTCGCCTAATTCATTTTCGATGTCAATAATAAAATGGTTTAATTGAACGCGGATATTTTCTTTTTCAGCATAAGGAACCATTGCAAGAGCTGTTGCCTCACGGGCTATCGCATTTCGTAGATTTCCACCATTGAAGGAATGAATGCGTAAATCTGTTTTTTTATTTATGGTCCACAGAAATCGATTGAGTATTTTATTCGCATTTCCAAGTCCTTTGTTAATATCATCGCCCGAATGTCCACCTTTTAAACCTTTTACAGTTAAATTAAATGCAAAATATCCTTCAGGTGATTTTTCTAAATTATACTTTAATTGAGCAGTTGTGTCAATTCCTCCAGCACAACCAACAAATATAACTCCATTGTCTTCCGAATCAAGATTAATCAATCGTTGACCATGTAATAGTTTGTTGTCCAATGCAAAGGCACCTGTAAGGCCAGTTTCCTCGTCAACAGTAAACAAACATTCGAGTGCCGGATGATGTAAGTCATCCGATGCCAGTACAGCAAGCATAAATGCCATACCTATTCCATTATCGCCGCCAAGGGTAGTGCCTTTGGCTTTAATAAAATCGCCATCAATATAAGCTTGAATTGGGTCTGTATCAAAATTAAAAACTGTATCATTGTTTTTTTCGCAAACCATATCGATATGTGCTTGTAATATGATTTTTTTGCTGTTTTCGTACCCTTTGGTTGCTGATTTGCAAATCAAAACATTTCCAACTGCATCGGTCTTATAATCGAGTGCATTTTTTTTTGCAAACGAAATAAGGTAGGCTATTAGTTTCTCTTCTTTTTTCGAAGGACGTGGAATTTGAGTTATATCATAAAAAAAATTCCATAAGGGTTTTGGCTCTAGATTTTTCATTTTTCTTTGTCTTTTTAATTTAGTATGTGTAAAAGATTATAACTTTATTAGCTGCAAATATACAACTTATATCATGTAAATGAAAAAAAAGTCCACACATTTTCATGGTGGACTCTTAAAATACTATTCGCTTTGTATTAGTTGATTCTAGCCTTTTTAGCCGGAATCCTAATGTTTCGCTCGGGAGCTGCTGAAGCACTTGAACCATATTTGTATGTGCGATTATAAGTTTTATCAGCCGTAGTATAGTCGAACTCAGTGGTGTGAATTACAAGATCTACACTTGTTGCACCACTTTTTCGGATACTTTTAAGATTAAAACAAACAATCCCACTAATGTTGAACGATGGATAATCGTCGTTAGCATTGTGGCGAAATTCTAAATGCACTTTGCCATCGGTATAAGTTTTTGATGCGTCTGACGCCAATGTGATATAGTGCATTTTGGAATAACCAGGATATACAAATTCAACATTCAGAAAATCGCCGCTTACCCACAAACCAGTAATTGCAATTGGATCATTACCAATACTATCCTGTGTTGAAGCAGTAATTGGGAAAATTCCTTTAGTCAGAACTTCGTATATGTCATTTACTTTAACATCGTTATCATAAGTGCTTCCTCTTGGTTTCTCAGTCAAAATTGTATAATCTACAATTACACGTTGTTCGTCTTTAGGTCTGTAGTATTTAATATCGTTATTCAATACCCAAAGTCGGGTGCTATCCTCAAGATTCAAATAAAAATTGGTTAGTTGCGAAGGATTTTCAACAGTAGCTAATTTTACAATTGAATCATTCATTTCAGCCTCGTCATTACTGCATGATAGTAATAGAGGGAAAATTAGTGCTAATAAAAATATTTTCTTCATTTTTTTATATGTTTTGTTTTATTGATTAATTATCAGTTGCATGATGCTTATTCAGTTAATTTTGTTGCATACAAAAGTAAAGAAAAAATGTTAAAAATGAAAATGGCTAAGAATCTTTATGTAGTTGATAGTATTTTATAATAAAGCATATCATATATTATTTTCGATTTGTTTAATCTATAATAGTCAAAAATTCCGACATTGGATGTCGAACCTTTTTCATTGTCATTAACCAATCATTCGCTTCGTCGCGATATCCTAATGGAAGTAGCAATACACTTTTTAATCCCTTTTCGCGTAATTGTAGTAGTTTGTCAAGTTCCTCCGGCGAAAAACCTTCCATAGGTACAGTGTCAACCTTAATTGCTGCAGCTTGCACCATGGCAAATCCAAGTGCAATATAAGCTTGATGGGAAGCATGAGCAAAATTTTGATCGGCTGTTCGGCTTGCAAAAATAGTTTTAAGTCGTTGTTTGTAAGCCGAATACTTATCGGGTGTTACATCGCGTTCGTTGGTAGTTATGTCGTAAATGTGTTCAATCCGTTCGTCGGTATAGGTATCCCAAACTGCAAAAACCAATAAATGCGAACAATCAGATGGCATTTGTTGGTTATACGATATTTCGGTAATTTTATTTTTTAATTCTTGGTTTGTAATAAGCAGTATTTCAAAAGGTTGTAATCCCGACGACGTAGGAGCAAGGCGAGCTGCTTCAATTATGCTGTTAACTTCTTCGTTTGTAAGTTTGCGAGTTTTATCAAATACTTTGGTGGCATATCGCCAATTTAATGCGTCAATCAAATTCATTTTTTAAGTCTTAATTATGTTGTTTGTATGGCTTTTAAAACAGATAAATGGTGATAATGTTCAATTGAAAAATAATCATCGCAAGAATTTTTGTATTTTTGTAAACTATAATAATTAAATATTGAATTATCTAGCACATATATTTTTAGCAGGCAACGATAAATACTTGCAAGTTGGAGGTTTTATTGCCGATTTTGTAAAAGGTAATAAATCGAAACAACTTCCTGATAAACTATGGAAAGGCATTGTTATTCATCGCAATATTGATAGTTTTACGGATACACATCCTCTGGTGCGTGAATTAATTGATTTGTTGCGACCTGAGTTTGGAAGGTATTCGGGCATTGTCCTGGATATGTATTTTGATTATTTTCTGGCCTCAAACTTCAGTAAGTATTCGAAAAATATGAATTTATTTGCTTTTTCTTTGCGATTTTCAATTTATTCAATTCTATTATACAATTATCTGCCAAAGCGAGTAAAAAGTTTTATATTTCATTTTATTATTTCAAACCGATTGTATAAATATTCAACAATTGAAGGTTTGAAAAATTCGTTGGAAATAATGAGCAATTACAAAGTTAAAGCACTAAATCCGGAACATTGCATTTGGTTTTTAATACAAAATAAAACTCAAATAGAAC
>CAIWIS010000905.1 GCA_903912795.1 uncultured Bacteroidales bacterium | reverse complement strand
TCGAATATGTTGTCAATATTGCCTACAAGCGAAGCATCATAATCGCCAATTTTAAAACGGTAATTGGCCATGAAATCAAATGTGATAGCATCTGGTATCATCCATGGCTGCAAATTAGTGTTTGATCCAATACCTGAGTTAATCTTAAAACTTGAATAGTTTCTACCAAAATAATTTCCATCAAGTCCGATTCTAAAACCTTTTAAAATTTGATAATTTGCTCCTAATGCAGCAGTTGTTTGGGCTGAATTACCTACATGAACACCTTTCAGGTTTACATCGACTTTAGCATGACTAGGCCCCATCAAATCTGTTGGTAATCCTTGAGCATCGGATGGTTGTCCGGTTTGAGTATAAAGAAAACCTGTTGCATTACTGTCCCATGTCCAATCGCCTAATGAAATCATACCATTAATTTCTAAATCTTTGATCGGTTTTGAAGTAAAATCAAATTCAATGCCTTGATGCAAAGCATTTACACCTTCAAGATTAGCATATTGAATTTCTTGTTGTTGTGTTGAAGTTACTACAATCGTTTTATCGAGCCATTGTGTACGATATATATTTAAATTTCCAGAGAAAAATCTTGATTTAAAGCCATATCCTACTTCAGCCGAAAAAGCTTTTTCGTTTATGCCGTTTGGATTCAACATATTGCTTGTGGTTGATTGTAAAAAAGCGCCTCCAGAGAAAAATGGAGCACGTGAAATAATACCAACATTTGCAAATACATTACTTTTATCGTCGATATTGTAGTTAGCACCACCTTTGGCACAATAACCTAAGAAATTAGTTGTTTTAGATCTGGCATTAGCTGCATCGTAATAAAAACGATCTACACGCCAATATGATGTGTTTGAAGCTGATAAAGAAAGGAATGTGCTCAACGCATCTTTGTTATATTCTGCTTGTCCGAAAATACCTTGACTAAAAACAAAACCATCGTAATCGCGATAGACAACATCGCCAACTTTCAATTTTTGAGTTTTCAATATAGCATTGTCCGGATGTAAAGGACGATTTGATGATGCGTCTAAAAAGAATGCTCCGCCATATAAATCACTTATTTCGTTGGTGTGAACTCCTTTGTAATAACGAACATCTAATCCACCGTATAAATCAATATTTTGACCAATTTTTGTATTGTAAGTTGAAAGTGCACCATACCAAATATGCCGGTTAATACTGTTGGACATAACCATTTTCGAGCCAGTAGTATTTTCGTTGGTTGGTTTATTTAAGTCATAAATTGCACCATAATTAAAAGTGCCATCAAGGTTTCTGAATATCTGTGAAGGTTTTCCACTTGCATCGTTTGGTGTTCCAAACCAATTGCTTCTATCAGGACTGGTAGCGCCTTGTCCACTATATCCACCACCATCGCCAATTGACATATACAATGCAGTTGACAAACTTGACTTTTCGTCGATTGTCCAGAAATGGTTCAACGAAATTTGTGGTTTGTTATAGTAATTGTACGACGATTGTTTGCGTTGTCCGTTCATATCAAAACCATAAGAAGCATTGTATTTATATCCCAATGGTTGTTTTGCCCACTCTTCAATTCGTAATCTATCAGCATTATTACGTTGATTATGCCATTGTGGTGCAGCAAATGCTGTGAATGATAATTGATGAGCATCGCTA
>CAIWIS010000904.1 GCA_903912795.1 uncultured Bacteroidales bacterium | reverse complement strand
ATATCCAGCACCTGCTTCATCGATTTCTCGCGTGCCAGCATTTCGAGCGACGTAATTTTTTCATCTTTGGGTATGTCGTAGTTTTCCCACCAGTAACGAGGACTCATACTGAACTTTAGTAGGTTACTACCCATTTCGCGAATGGCTTTGGCGGTTTCTACCAGATTGGTTTCGTTGGTAAATTTGTATTTCGCACCAACTGTTTGTGTACCAACAACGTAATTAAATCCTTCGATTTGCTTTTCGAACTTGCCTGTTTTTGGTTTTCCGGCAAAAACGATTGCTGCAAAACTAAATAGAATAGTTAGAACTAAAATTTTTCTCATAATATTTTTCTTTACAAAATGATTTTATGTGTGATAGTTGAATTGTTTTTCTGAATATGAATAATATAAATTCCCGTCGGCAAACTTATGACTTTCTTTTCGTCAGGCAAAAGTTTACACGAACTTACAAAAATTCCATTTGTCGAATATACAGCAACGTGCCCTGATGTGTTATCATTTTCAAGGATAATCCCATGTATATTACCACCAATTTTTACACCTGTATTGTTTTGTATCGGAAAATCTACCGATGTTGGCTTTGTTGTCAGATAATTCGACGCCCATGCCGCATATTCCATGTAGTTTGGTAATGTTTTGTTTATCAGCTTGTAACGAGTCACATAGTTTTTGGCAGCATCGTAAAAATAAGTAAACATCTCGTACAATGGCTGTTTTTCGTTTTTGTCGTTTATTAGCCAGAAACCCCTATGGCGGTTGTTATTGCTCGCATCAAGTTCGTTGTTATACATTTCCCAGTAAAGTACAAAAGGGCAACCCCAGGCTATGGCAGTTTTGAAAAATGCACGGTTATCCGATTCGTGTTTGTAAATATCCCAAGATGATTTTTCGAGAGAATTGCCAATTTCACCAATAAACACACGTTTTCCGGTAATTCCGGCTTTAGGCGGCAGATTGGCCTCAATATAATCGAGCACCGTATTGTATTTTGCCTGATCGTACCACTGTACATCGTACGACGAATAAGAAACAAAATCGACATTTGTAAGTGGCAAAACACAATTCACAACCCGCTTTTTGGCACTAAACTTTGCATCAACCACTTGATTAACTTCCACATATCCATACACCATGACATTGCTGAAACCACCTTCGTTTTTTGCTTTGTCAATAGCGTTTTGGCGGGTTCGCAACCATTTGGCCATATTGGCACAGCGCTCATCCGAAGGCACATAATTGCGGTCGTAGTTTGGCAGCAAATACCAGTCGCCTTCCCAGTGTCCGAGGTAAAAGGTTTTTCCGGTATTGTTGTAGCGACTGAGCAGGTATTTTGTTAAATCATAAATCTGAATCGAATCTTCGGTTCGTTCCACTTCGGAATAACCATCAGCCCAATTTGCATGACTGCGTGCCCAAAAGAAATAATTGCGGAAAGGCATATCGATAGACTGGCGAAACGAAGTATTGTCGCGAACTAGCGAAGTTAGCGTTGAATAACTACCCGAAACGCCTAAATACGAGCTTACTGAAAGCGAAATTTTCAGCGAGCGTGAACCAATATCGTAAATTGCTTTTGCTGTTTCTAGCAAAGCATCTTCGGTGGTAAATTTGTATTTCGGACCAATGGTTTGCGTACCGAGAACGTAATTGTAGTTTTCAACATCGGCATCGGTTTGAGCAATGGTAATCAGCGATATTAAGCTTAAAATTATTGTAAAAACATTCTTCTTCATATCTTCCTTTTCCAGATTTTTTCAATTTCCGCAACAACTGGTTTGGCGTTTCCTTCGTAATCGAAAATGGATGTATTAGCCGTACACGGAAAACAGTCGTGCCCCATCCAGATTATAAAACCGCCACAAGCCGGGAAACGGTTTTTAGCAGCTTCAATGGCTATGGCGAGCCCTTTTGTTTGGCGGTTTTGCTGCCATTCTACATATTCGGTGAGTATTTGCGGCTTTCTGCCTTTTTCAAGTTCAAATTTATCAGCCTCTATCCACCATGAAAACTGTCCCCAAATTGGATTTTCGACTGAAACAGGCAAAGCCGGATAATTTCCTCTGTATTTTTCAATTAATTCAACCGATGAAGCTCCCGGCACGCCTGCTTCGGAATGAAAAAGCGCATCGGAACTTTCCCAGTACGCACGGATATTTGAAAAATCACTATCTGTTGGCTCAAAAGGCAACCACCAGGGACCGTGCACATCCCACTGAACACCTTTTCCATTGAGTTCGGGATTGTAATAAATAGTTGGACCTGAAGGAGATGTAGGCATTATTCGGTGATGCGTATCCAATTTATCACAAACTTCTTTCGCTTTTGCCAGCAGCGGATGCGAAAAATCGAGTGGTTGTGTGTTTTCCTTATTATAAAGCTCATTTCCACCGCTCCAGGCTATGAGCGATGCATGATAATGGCGGCGACGAATGTAACTTTCAACAATCTGCGCCATCAGTTCCACACTCTCATCATCATCAGGCGGTGTGTTACAAATACCCGATGACGAAAGTGGAAATTCCTGCCAAACCATTAACCCCAACTCATCACATAGTTCGTAAAAACAGTCCTTTTCGAGCGTGGCTCCACCCCAAACGCGCAGGATATTGGCACCCATATTTTTGTATTTCAATAACCATTCCCGATACATTTCGCGTGTTACATCGGCAAACATCGTGCGGATTGGTGTCCAATTTACGCCTTGCATAAAAACGCTTTTGTCGTTTACGTTCAATATCCACGGATCAGCTTCGGGAAGAGCATTTTCGCATCTCAACCACTTGATGGAACGAAAACCAAGCCTTCGGGTAATTGTTTGTATTACAGCGCCCTGCTCCGAAATTAGCGAGCAACTTAGCGTGTAAAGTGGTTGATTCCCAATGCCATTTGGCTCCCAAAGCAATATATTTGGGATTTCAATATCAATACTATTGCTAAAATTTTCAGCAGGATATGTTTTATTTAAAATACAAACATTATCTGTATCTTTCAAACAAATTTTAATTGTCTGGTTAGTAATTTCGTCTGAAAAAAATGCTTTTAAATGCAACTTTCCGGTTTTAGTATCAATATCAACATCGGTGTAGCTGTAGAGTTGTTCAATTTCAACAGCATCGCTGATTTCCAGACAGATATCGTCGTAAATACCTGTCTGAATTATGCGCGGACACCAGTCCCAGTTATAATAAAAGCGCGGTTTGTTGAGGCGGGTTTTCGACGTCCAGTATACTTGTCCCTGATAGCGTTCGGGGCAAAAAAACACCAAAGCCAACCGATTTCCGGATGTTTTCAAAAATGAGGAAATATCAAAACGATAATCGAGATGTGTATTGTTAAACTCTCCTGCTTTTTGTCCGTTCAGCCACACTTCGCCGTCGCCATCGAGACCTTTGCAACTGAGTTCTGCTTTTCTGTTTGTGTCGAATAAATTATCGGGAATATCCGTAAAATAAATCCAGTGGCGGTTTTCAATCCATTCAATATCGCGATAATTTGTCCCCACGTTCCAGTCGGGAATAATGCCTGCATCGAGTAGCGATTGTTGTACCGATCCTGGCACACGAGCAATTACGGGAGCGTTTTCGGGATGTTTGATGCGCATTTCGTCCATCTGTTCCCATAAGCGCCAGTAGTGTGGTTTTGTTCCCACCAACTCCCAATTCAGCAGCGATAAATTATGAATTTCCATAAAGATTTTTTCGAACTATATATCTGAGTGCAAAGGTATACAGAAAAAATTGCCGCAATTATACTATTTTGCGAGAATGATATGGAATTATGTATACGTCAATAATAATAGCCGGCCAAACCAGCAGGGAGCCTAAATGTGTAATAACGGTGGCTTAAACCACCCAGCAAGCCGATTCCGTTGGTTACATTGTTAAACACTTGTACAGGCTCCGAAAAGTATTGCAAACTGGTGTTGTTGTATTTTACGGTTTTCAGGTAGTTGAAAAAATCACTGTCAATACCTTGAAGGTCGAAAATTAGTTCTGTTTTAACAGGAATTTTGGCCATGTTAGCTGATGGAAATTTTATCTTCGAAGGCGTTGGAAGCAGATGTGCTAGTTTTGCACTTGTTTTGAGCGTATAATACTGACCTTTAAATGTGCTATCGGTAAATATATTGAAATTTCGACTTGAATTTGCATCAAAAACATCGGCTCCATCTATACGGTCAAAAACAGCATCATCGGGATAAAGTACAAACTTTTTCCACGATGATTTACCGTCCGAGTATGTCTGACGAATGGTGGCT
>CAIWIS010000903.1 GCA_903912795.1 uncultured Bacteroidales bacterium | reverse complement strand
TTAAATGCTGATGCTAAAGATTTTGAAACAATTATACCGTTGAATTTCAAAAAACCACGATTGTGGAATGGCGAGACCGACCCGTTTATGTACAAAGTGGAAGTTTCGTTGCTCATTGATAATAAGGAAGTTGATAAGGTGGTGCAACCATTGGGTTTGCGTTATTTTTCGGTAGATGCCAACAAAGGTTTTTCACTAAACGGAAAACCTTACCAACTGAAAGGCGTTTGCCGACATCAGGACAGAGCCGAAATTGGCAGTGCGCTAACCAAAGCGGAACATGATGAAGACATGGCGTTGATGCTCGAAATGGGAACCAATTCCATCCGATTACCTCATTATCCACACGCTCCGTATTTTTACGATTTACTTGATAGTAATGGATTTGTGGTTTGGACCGAAATTCCTTTTGTAGGCCCTGGCGGTTATGTTGACCAGGGATTTGTCGACCAGGAATCGTTTAAAGCCAACGGACGTGAACAGTTGAAAGAAATGATTCGTCAAAATTACAACCATCCTTCCATCTGTTTTTGGGGACTATTTAATGAACTTAAAGAAGTGGGCGACAATCCGTTTGATTATATTACCGAATTAAACAAGTTGGCACATACCGAAGACCCGACCCGAATTACAACTTCGGCAAGCAATATTGATGGTAATATCAACAAAATTACCGACCTGATTGCATGGAACCGCTACGATGGTTGGTACGAAGGTATGCCCGATTGCTTGGGAACGTGGTTGGACAAAACACACAAAGAAAATCCGGAATTTAAAATTGGTGTAAGCGAATATGGTGCAGGCGCAAGTATTTATCATCAGCAAGATTCGCTGAAAAAAAGTTCGCCCACAAGTCCGTGGCATCCCGAAAATTGGCAAACTTATTACCATATCGAAAATTGGAAGGTATTGGCAAGTAGACCTTATGTGTGGGGAACATTTATTTGGAATATGTTCGACTTTGGTGCAGCTCATCGCAACGAAGGCGACCGTCCGGGAATTAACGACAAAGGTTTGGTTACTTTCGACCGTAAAAACAAAAAAGATGCATTCTATTTTTATAAAGCCAATTGGAATACAAAACAACCAACCCTACATATCAGTGAAAAAAGAAATATCAATAGAGTAAATCCATTAACTAACATAATGGTTTTCAGTAATGTGGGAGCAGTGGAATTGTTTATTAATGGATTAAGCATGGGTAAAAAATCTGCTGATAATTTCATGATGGTTACCTGGCCCAATATTAAACTACAAACAGGAAAAAATAATATTGTAGTAAAAGCCCAAAAAAATGGTGTTGTAATAACCGATGCGTGCGAATGGAATTTTTCAGGCAATCAACTGAAATTAAACAATTAGAATAGCTAAAAAGTACAATTTCATAAGAGCTTTAAATGAATCAAATCTATCTTTGCATTATCCAAAGTGGATATTAATTTGAGTATAATAAATAAAGAATCAAAATAGAAATCTAAAATCAAATAACAATAAAAAACACAAGAACAATGAAAAAAAACTTTACACTTAGCGCTTTGCTTTTTGCTTTGCTTCTAATTTCAATTGCAACAAAAGCTCAGGAAACCGTCTATTCTGACGATTTTTCGTTCCAAACAAACTGGACACAATCATTTAGCGGTGGAACTGCTGCATTTGCAAATAATGTAATGACTTTAACGGCAAATACATCGGGTACAACCACTGTGGGTCGTAAGTCGGTATTACCATCAAGTATATTTTTGGCCGATTCTGTTGAGGTTCAATTCGATTTCAACTCATCTATACTTGGCTTTCAAGTGCTTCTGGGTACTACGCCAAACCGAATTCAAATACTGAAAGAAACAAGCACTCAGTTGCGTTTAGCCGGCGAAGCAACATCGAACGGGGCTAAATTCTTTACTGTAAATCCGGGCAGTTGGCATACAATGAAAATTAAATATAAGAAAACTGGTACAGCCACAACTGCTACTTTTATATTGGATGATGGTGCTGGAACTTCAACGCAGGTTGTAGATTTAACTTTACAGACAAGTGGTTACAATTTTACACTTAACTCAATTGAATTGAGAGCAATAAACGGTGAGGTTTTGCAGGTTAAGAATTTGAAAATCATTGGCACAAAAGTAGTATCAAATTCTCCGGTTTTGTATACCGATAATTTTACGTTTAGAAATAACTGGGTGCAACATTTCCCTGCAAATGCAACTGTTGAATTTAATGCCGACCCTGAAAATGCAACCAACAATATCATGAAAGTTAGTCATATTGCCGCAATTGCCGCCGCAACAGACTCTTTGACATCTGCTTTGCCGGTGTTTAACTTTACGGGTGCTGACTTTGCAATTAATTATAAGTTTAGGACTAAGCTTAACCGGTCGAATATTGCATTTGGCACCAGCCCGAAACGCTTGTTTGTAAACTCAGAGTTTACCGAAGCCATTCCGACCAAAATGCGTTTGTGCGGCGAGGCTACAACGCTGGCTTATGGTGCAAAAACTTTTCTGAGTGCTACATTCAATGTATGGCATACCGTTTCTATCAACTATAACATGGCTAACAAAACAGCTGTATTAATTATCGATGCAGATAAACCATCCGGAGCAACAGTTACCGTAGATTTAAAATCCCAACCTTCAGTTTATGATTTAATATTGAATGCCATAACATTGAAATCATCCAATGCCGACGTTTTTGAAATAAAAGAACTAAAAATTAATGGTGTAGGAACAGCTTCGGCAAGTACACCTGCTGGCTTGACCGATGTAAATCGTGTTCTGCAAAACAACAAGCTGAAAGATATTCGTATTGTGAATGGTGTAATGTGTTTCACCATAGACAATCAAAATTCAAATTCGTCAAAACTTTATTTGCATAATGTGCTGGGCAACATCGTTTTTGAACAAAATTTAAACAACGGTTTAACTGCCTACTCAATTCCGGCAGACGGACTAAATAAAGGAGTATACATTTTAACGCTTCAAATGGACGGGGAAAAATACTCTCAAAAACTAATTTTACAATAAAATCATCAAAAAAACAATCTATTATGTCAAAAAAAATATTTCTGATATCGATAATTACATTGGGTTTTTATACTTCAATATTTTGTCAGAATGTGTTATTTTCAGAAAATTTTGAAACTCCCTTGAAATGGAAAGTATCAAGCAATGCAAATGGTTTAATGACTTTTGAAAAAGAGAACTCAGAAAGTATAATGAAAGTAGAAGCTTTTGAAGGTAAAGAATTTCAGGTAAAAATTAAAGTACCTGAAATTCAGCTCGCTACTAAAAAAATTTCAATACAATATGATTTTTATCTCAACGATGTTTATAACTCTCAGGTTTTATTCGGCGATAGCCCAAACAGATTGTGGGTAATTACAGAAAAGAACAAAAACCTACGCTTGGCTGGCGAAAGCATTCAGATGGCCGATGGTGCTAAATTCTTAAATGCTTCACCCGATGCTTGGCATAAAATGTTCATTAGCTATGATATACAAAGCAAATTGGCAACATTCACACTTGATGGAAAATACTCAAAAGTGGTCGACCTCAATCAACAACCCGATAAATCGTATCAATTTGTTCCAACTACTGTTATAATTAAGTCACTTAAAGGCGGAGTTATCAAAGTAAAAGCATTTAAAATTACTGAATTGCAATAAAACCAAAAAATCAAATAGAAATGAAAAAACTACTACTTTTTGCCGCTGTTACACTATGTGCAGCACAAATATTTTCGCAAACAACATACAATGTAAGTTCTGCGGGTACAAACAGCGGAACATCCTGGACAACAGTGAGAGCCGCCATTGCAGCTGCTTCGTCGGGCGATATTATTCAAATTGCCGCAGGTACTTTTACCGAGAAAAATATAATATGGACTACTCCAAAATCACTTACAATAAAAGGAGCAGGTATAAATCAAACCATTATGCAAGCCGATGCAACAACTACCATTACACAGGCTAATGATTGTGCTGTATTCAAACTGGATGGTTTATATCCAACCGGAATTACGCTTAATATTGAGGATATGACCATTCAAAACGGATACAACAATTACAGTGGTGGTGGTATTCGTTTAGTGAACACCGGAACACAGGCAAATGCACCGACAATCAATCTGAAAAATCTGAAAATTGCATCCAACAGGGCTTCTTATGGTGGCGGTGTGTATGTGCAGGGAGCTGCCATAGTAAGTCTCGAAGGTTGTTTTGTAACCGGAAATACGATGACAAACAGTGCAAATATGGGTGGAGGTATGGCCGTGTCTCCAGGTGCCGGATTTGTAGCTGCTGTAACCGTAAAAAACAGTACCATAGCCAATAACACTTCTGCTGGAAATGGGGGCGGAATTGTTATAAACTGCGGCGCAAACGGAGCTACTACTGCTGCAAATTATCTATGGATTGAAAACTCAACCATTTATGGAAACACGACAAGTAATTCTGCAAAAATTGGTGGAGGTGTTTATTTTAAAACATGTGCAAGCGGACAAGCTACCCCTCCAACTTTTACGCTTACCATGAATCATTGTACCATTGCAGGTAACACCACCAATGCAGCAACAGGTGGTGATGGCGTTTGTGTCGAAAACTCAGGTGGTTATGCAACTACAGTGGTGATGAACAACAGCATTGTTTTGGGCAATAGTGGTTCAACATCCAATGTTTCGCAGATAGGAGTTAACCATGCATCGTTGACCGGAAACGGAAAAATCACAAATGGAGGAATAACCAATAGTATCTTCGGCATTATTGCCAGTGGAACATGGGCTACTACCACTATCAACAACAAACTGGATGCCGTGATTGCCGATCTTGCTTTTGCCGGCTCATTATCGACTGATGCCGTTCCTGTACTGAAAATTGGTTCAGCCAGCGTTGCGAAAAACTATATAACTGCGAATTCAATTTCGTTATTAACAGACCAATTGGGTTATACACGCGATGCCAATCCGGATGCTGGTGCTTTTGAGTTTAATGATTTGGGAACTTCGGTAAATACAGCATCGGAAGCTAACTACATTCTGGTAAAAGGCCGAGAATTGTATTTTAATACAACTACCAATCAAGTTGAAGTATATAACCTATTGGGTAGGTTAGTAAAAGTAATGGTTGGTTCTAAAAAAATCCTAACTTTGGATAACTCGGGCATATACATTGTGAAAACGAAAACACCACAAGGCATTTTAAGTCAAAAGGTTGTAGTGAATTAATGGTATTAAAATCACCTTTTTGATTAAATAAAAATACCCTGA
>CAIWIS010000902.1 GCA_903912795.1 uncultured Bacteroidales bacterium | reverse complement strand
TGTAACTTCTATCGATGTTACTCCGGCTATAAAAGAAGCGCGTGTAAAAGAAAATGTATATTTCAATTGGACTTCGACGAACAATAAGATTGTCTTCAATATTTTAGAGTCTTTAAGTAAAGTTGAAAATTGTGTACTCGAATTTACAGTTGACAGAGCATTAGACCTGAATGGTAACCGCATGGCGGAGCCAATAAAATGGACTGTTTTCGTTGATAATAATCGTTTGAAATGGGAGTCGGATGGTCAATCACTCAAAAAAGAGATATTAGCTCCGCTTACGTTTAAAACTAATATTGTAAACAGTTCAGGTAAATACGAAAACTTTGTGATTGATGGTATGCCAAGTTGGTTATCTGTCAACAAATCATCAGGTACTTTAAATCCTTTAGAAAAGGCTGAACTTACATTTACAGTTGATAATTCCATCAACGTTGGTTCGTACGAAAGTCGTGTAACGCTAACCGGAAATAACGGTATTCAAGAAATGTTCCCTGTTTCGCTTAAAGTTACCGGACCACGTCCCGATTGGGCTGTTAATCCGAACGATTTCGAATCGTCGATGAACATAACCGGACAGGTTAAAATTGACAATGTGTATCAAGAAGATACCGAAGATATTTTGGCAGCCTTTATTGGAACTAAATGTGTGGGTATTGTAAATCCGCAGTTTAGTAAAACACTTAATAGCTATGTGCTTTATATGGATGTATATGGAAATACCGAAGATGCATCAAAAGCGCTTACATTTAGTTTGTGGGATGCTGGTACCGGTCGTATTTATCCGGGCGTTGATGTTGTGGGTGGTGCTTTGACTTACTCTTCGGGCTCAATTATTGGAAGTGTGGCAGCGCCTAAAGTATTTAATGCTATCGACAAAGTAGAACAGCAATTAAATATCAAAAAAGGCTGGAACTGGATTTCGACCAATGTGGTAAATTCAGCACCATCATTATTTGATCAGGTTAAGTTAGGTCTCGAAACAGATGGTATAACCTTGAAATCAAAAACAGCGTTTTCTAATTATTCTGTAGCAGGTTTGAGCTGGTCAGGGTCTTTAACTTCACTTAATCAACGGTCGATGTATTTGCTTCGCTCAGGTCAACCCAAAGCTGTAAAAGTAATTGGATCTACAGCTAAATCGGTGGATTATCCAATAACAATTGGAGCGGGATGGAACTGGATTGGATACGTTCCGCAATTTGTGGCACCTATTCAGGAAGCTTTAAGTTCATTAAATGCTGTAGATGGCGATCAGATTAAAGGTCAAGTTGGTTTTGCAACTTACTCGGGTGGTAATTGGAATGGTAGTTTACAATATCTTGTTCCCGGACAAGGTTATATGTTTAATTCAAATGTTGTAACAACAAGAACATTGACATATCCTTCGCAATACATATCGAGATCGAATGTAAAACGAAAAACACGCAACGATCAGGTTATGCATTGGACGTATAATGAAAATGCTTACCCTCAGAATATGCTTGTTACTGCCATTGTGAAAATTGACGATGTTGAGTCGGCAAACGAAAACTTACAAGTTGCTGCATTTATCGATAATACTTGTCGTGGTACTATTAACCTTATATTCGACCCATCTACAAACAGATACTATGCTTATGTGACCGTTCAAGGCGATGGAGTAACTGATGTAAACAAAAAGATTACATTCAAATGCTTTAATCCTGCAAACAATAAGGAGTTAGAAGCTGCCGACAAATCTATAGGTTATATCTCTGATACTTCAATAGGTGCAGCCGAAAGTCCTTATGTTATGGCGTTCAGCAGTGTTACTACCGACCAATCAGATTTAATGAATGGCAATAGAGTAATCTATCCAAACCCTGTAATAAACACATTGAATTTCAGTTACAATCCGCAAGGAATTGAACGTCTCGAAGTTGTTGATTGCACAGGTCGTACCAAGGTAATATCAACTACTGTGAATAAGAACTCAATTGATGTAAGCGATTTGATGCCGGGTATTTATACACTACGTGTTAATTACAAGGGTGCTATCAACTCACATAGGTTTATTAAGAAGTAATTTTGTTGTTTCGTTTACAATTCCAAAGCGGGCTGTTTCAATCTTTTGAAACAGCCCGTTTTTTTTTCGTTCTCAAAATCTTTTTATATACATTTCAGTACTTTGCCGCTTCCTGCGTATTTCACTTCCACAGGTTCACCGGTAATTCCAATAGTACCGAATTCTACGGCCATGCTGAGTATCACACTTACGCTGTCGGTAAGTCGGGATTTTTGATTGTCGGTCATCGATACCACCAGTTGTTGCTCATCTACAATGGCATTGGCAGCAAACCATGCACTACTAACTGTGGCAGACGCTTAATTTTATCACCACTCGCACCACCTTTGGTACGCATTATTACTTTGTCGCTGCCACGGCGGGTGTAAAAACTCAGTTCACCCACACTACCTGTAATTTGGAAAGGTCCTTTTACTATGTATCACTTCGGCTACCCCCATCTTTTGGCATTAAGCTGACACAATTATCTTTGTCGTAAAAAAGCAAAGATGACAAATAGATCAAAAATGAAGTACCGAGCAGAGTACAGTCATATCGTTGAAGATTGGCGCAGTAGTGGTTTGAATCGAGCAGATTATATCCGAGCGCATGGCTATCATCCTAACACCTTTGATGGTTGGATAAAGAAAATGAGTCGTCCCTTTGGGCAAAGCAAGTCGGCAAAAAGCAAAGTCAAGGGTTTGACAAAACAGATTTCGACCCAAGAATCGATTTTAGTGCCGTTGAAAATTGAAAATGTGCCACAGTCACCCATTTCTGCTACTTTTGAACTACGCTATCCCAATGGTGTAAGTTTATCCATGAGTTCACTGCCCACTACCGAAGATTTATCACGCATTGTCCACCTTTACCGCCCGGAACTATGTTCTCGCTAAACGAATCGCTGAGTTACTATTATTTCAGAGAAACCACCGATATGCGCAAAGGTTTCGATGCTCTATGTGGTGTGGTTCGGGGGCAAATGCAGCGCAACCCCTTGAGTGGCGAAGTGTTTATCTTTATGAATCGGCCGCGCAATACAGTTAAGATACTTCGCTGGGAATCGGGCGGCTTGGTTATTTACCACAAGCGATTGGAACAAGGTCGGTTTGAAGAACCCGTTTACAATAATCATGACAAAAGTTATCACCTGCAGTGGGCAGAATTGGTAATGATTATACAGGGAATTTCCATGCAAAATCGTGTGCAACGAAAACGGTACAAGATGCAATAAAAAAGTGTTGAAATGCCTTTGAATAATGCTTTTTTTGCTTGTGTATATCGACATTTTTTTGTACTTTTACACTGTGAATCAAGCAACAAACATACCCGATTTGTCACCCGAAGTGGCTCTTTTGTTACAGCAAAAAGAGACACTCGACAATGCCATTTTAGATATAAATAACCTTGTTGTATCTAAAAATGACTTGCTTTATCAAAAGGAGAATGTTATTGCCCAAAAGGATGCAACCATTTATGATTTGCAGTTTCAGTTAGCACAGCTTCGTCGCGCTATTTTTGGCAGCAAATCGGAACGACATGTACCCGAAAACCCGGATCAATTGCGCTTAGATTTCGATTTGGGCGAAGATGTGGTTGTTGCGCCTCAAAAAGAAGACAAGAT
>CAIWIS010000901.1 GCA_903912795.1 uncultured Bacteroidales bacterium | reverse complement strand
TGTGTTTATATTTGATTTTTTTAGTTGTCACATGGACGTTTCATCCCCCGTCTCACCGGATATAGGCATTTGCGCACCGTCGTTGGGAACCCGTCTCACCGGATATAGGAATTTGCGCACTGCCAAGCAGGATTTGCAATCCTGCTTTATGTATTATAGGGATTTTCAATCCGAAACACTTTCTTTAACCATATCCAACACAAAGATAAATATTTTATTTTAAAATTAAAGCGGATTCTTGGCGAGCCAATCGACGATGCCGTGTAACGGTAGCGGCAAAGCCTATGAACGGGTAGTCATACCATAGGTCGAAGTCAAAGGTGTTAATTGCCAATTGCGATAAACGTAGAGTAGAGAATTTTTTGCTTCTTTATTTTCGACTATAAATTGATTCAAAAAACACATCGCTTTCGCCATCGTAAATGGTAAAATTTAATTTCATTTGACTGTAAGGAATGCAGGTGCCACTAAACGAGCGTAGAATTTGTCCACTTGTAGGTTGTTGAAGCAGTTCGAGGGTTGTGCCATTTACTCTGACAACAATTATATGATTATCGCCTGTATCGAAAAAGTTTCGGATAATATACTGCGTAGTGTCTGACTTGTTTTTATCAATATTCACCATGTATGGTTTGTTGTAACCATTAACTGAACCCGTTTCGTCGCATTTCCAGCTTCCTGCATACGAGGTATAAAGCTGAGGCTCATTGTTGTTATCACAAGCAACAAGTAGTATTGTTGAAAGAAACAATAAAACGAGATTTCGAATCATAGACGAATCTTTTAAATTTCACTACATTAAACCACATAAGGCACTTAAGTAAATATAAAGCCGAGAGAAACCTTTCGGTTAATAGCACACCAAAGCTCAGAAATTTTACTTTATAAACCTTATAACTTTACCAACCTTATAAACCTTATAAACTTTTGTAACCTTACAAACTAACAATCACTTTTGCAAACACATTTCGTCCTGGTTCGTAGAAATCAAGTCCACGAGTACCAAATAAATGATTTTTGTAAGCTTTATCTAATAAATTATCAACACCAGCAACTAATTTTACAGTGGCGTTTTTAACTTTGTAAGCGGCCGATTGAATATCAAAATTAAAAATGATATGCCCGGGAGTTTTTGTTTCGCCATCGGCAGCTTCGGTTTGAGTTGCAGCCCATTGAGCCGTTAAGCCTGCACTGAATTTGTTCTGTAGCTGATAGATTCCTTTTGCTACGCCGTGAAGTGGTGGTATCTGAGTCAGAAATTTGGCATTACTCATATCTTGCGCCCGTACATACGAAGCCGTAGCGAAAACCGAAAACGATTTGTTGATTAACCAATTGGCTTCCATTTCGGCCCCAGCAAATAAAGCTTTATTTATGTTGTTCGAAATCAACGCACTAAATGGAGATCCACTTAATGGAGTATACGTACCCGCTGTTTCGGCAATTAAATCGAAAATATAATTGGCAAAAATATCTGTTTTTATTTTCAGGTTTCGCCCCGTATAAATATAACTGAGGTTCGAGAAACCTCCTTTTTCGGGTTTTAAATCCGGATTTCCAATTTTTGGTGTGCCTGTGCCTAAATCAATGTATTTGTAACGTTCTTCGATTGTAGCTATGCGGTAAGCCGTTGCCAACGAAAGGGTTATGCGGTTTCGTTTTGCGGGTGTGTATTCAAAATCGATATGGGCTGAATAGGAAAATTCAGGTTTTAACGACGGATTCACGCGTGTAATACGACCAGTATTATTATCGGTTCGCACTCCTTTTATAATTTTATACCGGAAAAGTTCTTTGAATAGTGTGTCGTTTGAGGTTTCGAAATAATCCAATCGTGCACCAAAGTTGATATTAAAATATTTGGGGTCAATCACTTTTTTGTATAAAGCAAAAGCGCCTACATTTAATACTTTAGCCATAGGCGATGGTTGATCAGCATAAACAGTTGTATCAACTGCATGGGTAATGTTTATACGCATTGTTTCCGATTTGCGTAACCAGCTTTCCACTCCAATTGTCATGCTGTTGTAGTCGTTAAAATACAAATCGGCAGTAGCTTTTACACCCGAAGTGGAATTTAAACTCGATGGTAAAACAATTCTAGTTGAGCTAGCAGTTGGTTTAAAAATATTTTCAACATTCCGGCTAATATTTTGGGTATAGCCTTTTATGCTTAATCTTGTGAGTAAGTCCGAAATATCTGTGAAAATATATTCGCCATTCAATTGTCTGCGCTGAATACCTGTATAGCGTACAGTTGCAGTTTTCGGAAAAGCGTTTCCACCTGGAACTCCAACATTCCATGCATAAAATTCGTTGTAACCAACAAGCAATTCCTGATTGTCGCCATAACGCATTCCACCTTTCAGCGACCACGAAGCATCGTTAAACTGACTATTGAGTAATTCGCCATTTGGTGTGTTTGTATTTCCTGCTTTGCGGTAACTTCCTGTTGCACTTAAGTACCATTTGTCGTTGGTAATGTTCACTTTAGCTGCACTTGCCGATAAATTATTAACCGAGCTAAAACCCGTTTGAATGTTTCCATTCGCTTTAATACTATTCGAATAGGTTGGTCGTTCGGTTACAAAATTGACAACACCGCCTACTGCACCCGAGCCAAATAGCACTGAGCCAGCACCTTTTATTATTTCAATTTTCTCAACCTGATTGAGCGATACGGTCGAAAGTGCTCCAGCTACATCTGTAGCAGTTTGTAGTCGGTCGCCATCCACCAGTAGCATTAGTCGTTGTTCGCCCATTCCGCGCACATTAACCGAAGTTCCCCAGCTACCATCACGCGAAAGTGCTATTCCAGTTTGAGTTTGCAATGCATCAGCAGGCGTGCGATATTCTTGTTTTTCAATTTCTTTTTTATCGACTGAAACGTAAGGAAGTCCAATTTTTGTGGAAGCTATGCTATAAACTGTAACTTCCTTTATTTGTTTTTGATGAATACTGTCGGTTTTTGATGTAGTTGAATCGGTTGGTAATGAGAAAAATACTGAGAGTAAAATGGTTAGAAAAGTCATGTTTTTTGAAATTAGAAATTTAAAATTAGAAATTATGGAAATATAATGCATTTTTTTGTTGTCCGTCGTATGTAGTCCGTCAACTTTTTTTTGTTGCTTGATATAAATTGTAATAATTACCTTTCAAAGCTAGTAAATCGTTGTGTGAGCCATGTTCAATTATTTCGCCTTTGTCGAATAAATAAATTTCGTCGGCCCATTGCACCGATGTAAGTCGGTGGCTTATAATAATGGCAGTTTTGTTTTCGGCCATTTTACGGAGCGAGTTCATTATTTGTGTTTCAGAATAAACGTCTAAAGCGCTCGATGGTTCATCCATAATCAATAAATCAGCATTACGATAAAATGCACGCGCTACAGCTAGCTTTTGCCATTGGCCCATGCTCAGTTCCTCACCTCCATTAAAAGTGTTTCCTAAAATAGTATTATAGCCTAGTGGTAAATTTTCGAGCACCTCATGTATTCCAGCTTCGGTGGCAGCAGTTTTTGCTTTTTCTAAGTCGGGTTTAATCTCAATATTTCCGAGAGCAATATTTTGTAATGCACTCACATTATACAAGGCAAAATCCTGGAAAACGGCAGCCATATTTTTCGAAATTGCCTGTTGTCCAAGTGTTAAAGTGTTTTTGTCATCGTAAAAAATTTCGCCTTTTGTAGGCGTGTAAAATCCGCAAAGCAATTTTATAAAGGTTGATTTGCCTGATCCATTTGCACCAACAATGGCTATGGTTTTTCCAGCTTCAATTGTTATAGTAATGTTTTTAAGTGCTTCGCGTTTACTTGTTTCGTAACTAAAACTCATATTATCAATTCGAATGGCATTTTTCAATTCCATTTTCGAATTGTGGGGTTGTTTTGATGTTTCGATAGCAAAAAACTTGCGTACATCTTCGAGGTAGCTTGTGTCTTCGAGTAATTGAGTGCCCGATTTAAATAGTTCACTAAGAACGCTGTAACCTCGTTGGAATGCAAAAAAGAAAAGCACAACAGCGCCAATGGTAATTTCTCCGTTAATTTTTAAATAGGAAATATAAGCCAGTGATGCAAAAATTAATAGTACTGTAAATAGGTGAGAGGCTGTATTCCATGTAACTTCGGATTTGCGTATTTGAATTCGTTCCGAAAATAGTTTTTTTTGTAAGTTATTGAATCGTGTTGAAAAAAAACTGCTAAAATGGAATAATTTAAGTTCTTTGGCAAATGGAAAGCCTGTCAAAACACGATTGAAATAGTACATTTCGCGTTCTTTGGGACTTTGAGATTGTTTTAACTTGTGATAAGTGCGTGCAAATTTTAAACGTATTAATACGCCTGGTATTACCGCAACTATCAACATGATAACCAGATACCATTTTATAGTGAGGAAAAGTCCGGCTAGGAAAATGGCTGATGCAATCGATTTTAAAAGCGTTAAAAGTTCGTTTATGAATTTTACCGGACGAAAAGTCGCTTCCTGAACAGCACGATGGATTTTATCTAATTCGGTTGGGTTTTCGAGATGCGACAGTTGAAGTGATAAATGTTTGTGTTGTACATCCGAATACATTCGTTTTACTATGCTTTGAGTCAGCTTTTCGCCAAAATAGCTACGCAGTTCGGTCGTGAGTCCGTTAGCAAAAAATACGAAAGCTGTGAGTACAAGTAATCCGTAAAATCCATAAACATCGGCAACCGACGAATTTGTTGTTTTTGTTAAATAGTCAATCAACCATTTAATACAAATAATAAGCACAAAAGGTAAAACACCTTGAAGAAATGCAATTACCGCATTTTGTGCAATGATTTTGCCTGAGTTTTCGGCCGCTAACCGATAATTGTCGCGAAATTTAATGGCATAATTTTTTACTGCTTGGTTTTTGTTTGATACATACAGTAATTTATTATTAATCAAGGTCATAAAATGTGGAAAAGCAACTGCAATCGTTTTTTGAATTTTCCGGAGAGTGGTGTTTGTTTTTGTTGTTTTTTCGTTGCATTTTGATGATATGACTTTGCCAATCAGCTCTTTTTCGTTGAAAATGGGGTCGTAGTGAAAGTTATTGTCACCTTTTGCCACAAAAACGATTTGTCCGTTTTCGTGTTTAATTTTCAGTAAACGATGCGCAATAAATTTGCCATGATGTCTGAAAACCAATATGTCACCTCGTTTAACTTTATCAGCTGTGCATTTCTCAACCTGAGCCGTATCTCCGTTTTTCAACACAGGAAACATGCTGTATCCTTGCATTTTAATTTCGAGAGTTAAATCATCATCGAGCAATGCTTCTACAAAATCGAATAAACTTGCGCTATTATCCTTGTTTTTCATTTTCAGTGATATAAGTCACTACTTGTTGGTCGGGAACAAATCCTAAATCATAAATTGATGTGGCCTGACTAAGTTTATAAAAGAACTCCAATCGTTTGTCAATAAATGCTTTATCAAAATTGTTTTGAATGCAAAAAGCCATTACTTTTGAAACAGCTAATGCTCCCGATAATTTTTTAGCTTTGTTTAACGGCGAATGGCTAATAAGATAAATAGCATTTAAAGGTGCTTTTTTCGAGATGTCAGCATAATACATAGGTGTATTATAAACATAGAAATTACCATTTATATTGCGTATCACAAGTCGGTCATCGTTAACTATTTGTGCACCCGCTTTGGACCAAATCATGGACATAGTGCTTTTGCCAGCACCCGAAAATCCACTAAACATACGTCCCATTTTACCGTCGTAAGCACACGAAGCATGCATCAGTACAGCATCGGTATACAATGTGAGGTAATGCATAATAATTGGGCCCATAGGATATTTGAGCGAAATGGCATCTCTGCTGTATATTTTCCAATAATCAAATGATTTGTTGAGATAGGCTATTTGTTGAATCTCATCCTTGGTTTGCTGATTGTAAATTGCAAAACAAAGACCTTCCGAAGTTTCGTATATCGAATAAAAACGTTGTTCGTCGTTTTTTGCTTCAAAAAGCAATTTCAACGATTCGAGATTGCTAGTAGGCAAACCTTTAAAACATTCAACCTGAATATCTGCTTTTGGTTCATTATCAGCTAAAAATGGAATATAACCAGCCTCTAATTCAATGGTATTTTTCGAAAAAACATGGAGAATTATTTCAGCAATTGAAATATTAAATTCAAAACCAAACTGATTCATTTCTTTTTAGCTATTATATTTTGTCAAAATATCCATTTGTTTCAAAAATATTTCAATATCGCTGGTGGCGGTGGATTCGTCAATCTCAAAGGTCTCTATCATAAGTTGAGCCAATGAAGCATTTGTATTGTTTGCAGTAGCATTTTCCCAAATAAATTTACCTGTTTCGTTGAGTGTGAAAAGTTCGTTCATTTGAGCCACATTTCCACTAAGTGGTACTATAACTAATTCGTCGGCAACTTGGCGGGCAACAAATTTTGATTTAATTTGACTGAGAGTTTGGATATCCATTTTTATACGTATTTTTTCTGTTTATATAAGTTGATTTTTCTATTGTTTTAGAACCAGCTTTATTAATTTAATTTCCGACCCCCAAACCCCCGAATGGGGGCTTTAAGACGCAGTTTATGAATTTTCAAATTATATCAGATATTTCAATAATTGGACTCTTAAGCCCCCATTCGGGGGTTTGGGGGTCAATATTATTCTAACTTGTATAATCTCTATTCTGTTGTTAGTGTACAAAAATAAGCATAAAATCCGAAAAAATAACCTTAAAACAAAAAATCCCCGAAATTCGAGGATTTTTTTATGTTAAACCATATTGATTTTAAATGGATTTGCCAGTTCGTTGTTTTTTGAATTGTATGTTTCGGAAGGTCCTGCTGGCGGACTCGAAGCTAATTGTAATGAAATGTCTTTGTCAATTTCAATTTTATTGAAAACTGGCGATACATACAATCTTTTTTTGTTATTGGCTGATTCTTTCATAGGTATTAATTATTAAATTGCTGTTTATTAATTAAATAGTTATTTTTACATGATAAGTTTTGCCTTCCGATTGTAATTTCACCAAATAAACGCCCGCTTTAAATGCGATATTAATAGTGGTGGCCGAGTTGTTGAGTTTTTGTTCTGTAAGTTTCTGACCAGCAGTGTTAAAAATGCTAATACTTGCATTTTTCAAGGCTTCATTGTCGCAATTTACCACCAATTGATTATTGTCGTTTTTCTGAATGCTAACTTTGTTCTCGAAAGTATTAAAACAGCATTTGCCAGTTGTAGTTCCTTTCGCTTTAAATACCAAACTAAAACGGTTAGTAGTATTTACAACTCCTGATGTAAATGTATATTCCGAACCTTCGTTCATAAGCGTTTCGCTATTGTTGTTGTCTTTGTCAATTAAAACAAGTTCAGTTTCGGTGCCAAAGTTTTGCAGTTGCGAAGCTTTAAGTGTATAACTTTCAGTATTATTTGCAATTCCGGTACGGAAACCTAGCGGAATTTCGGTATTTAATTGCACAGCGTTAAAGCCATTGATAACTAAGTTCTTATTGTCAGTAAGCGTGTAAAGCTCAGGAGCTCCAGCTGTTTCGTTAAACATTTTTTGCGAATCGAAATCGTCAAATGTGTTTAAAGCATTTTCGTTGAAGTAAACCACTGTTTCATCCTTGTCGGCTCCATTAGCTATTTCTAAACGAGCTAATTTTTGAGTATTTACAGCCGGTGCTTTTAAGCGATTTGTCGCAACTGACTGATCTTGATGGGAACGCATGGTGTTTGTAAAACCGAATGTGTTTGTTCCACTTGTTGTTTTAATCCAAAAACTTTGCATAGGTGGTATAATAGCAGTTCCATCATTAGCACCTACATTTGCTGGTACATTATAAGTTTGAAAAACGTAAGAACCACTGCTTTTGCTGCGATACCAAATTGAATTTGTAACACCTGTTTTAGTAGCTTGGGCAAAATCAACATAAGAAGCATAAGGATTTCCAACCAAATTAAATCCAGATGGAAGGTCTGTAAGTGATTGATTACCTGTGTTTAAATTGCCACCTGTAAATTGAATTGTTCTATTTCCAGCAGGTGAAACAGCTATATATCCTTTCATTACAGCCATTTCAGTTGGGGCAGCCGTCCATGTTGTTCCATTCCAATATACTAAATTATTTCCTGTAGCATTTGTTATGGTGCTACTTGTAGCAGCCGATAGTGGACTAGATATATACCAGTTACGACCAGTAGCTCCAGTTGCGGTACTCGAAACAAATTGTTCTACATTAGTTGTGCCCGAACCATCAACTGTTCCCAACGTAATAATTGTGGCTGTACCAACTCCATCGGCTGATTTTAAAGTTAAAGTGCCATTGTTGGTAAGTGTGCTATTGATTGAGAGTTGTTTTGCAGCAGCCAATTCTAATGTTCCATCAACTGAAATAATCAAATTGCCTGTAGCTGTTCTGTTTTCATTTACTTTAACTTTCCCCGATGTTACTGTTATGTTTTGAGGAACTTCGGTAGTCGACCAAGTCTTATCTCCCGAATTTACATCATAAGTTGCTAAAGCTCCTTGGTTGAATTTCAAAATTGCTCCTGTACCATAAAAACCTATAGGTGGGTTTGTTGAAATAAAACCACCAGTTCCAATTTCTAAAGTACCAGTCAATGAAGTTCCAGCACCAAATGAAGCTCCAACGTTAGATGAGCCACCTGTTTTATTCACGGTTAGATTCTGAAATGCTATTGTTCCGGTAATTGCATGAACAGCGTCACCACTACTTGGAGCACCTGTAAATACTAAAGTTGAACCTCCAGAGCCATTTGCCCATGTACCACTGTTTGCAAGTGTAGTTGACGAACCAGAAGCTGATTTGGTAATTGTTAATGTGCGGGGTGAGGCATCGCTTGCGGTAAAAGTTGCACCTGAATTGATAGTTAATCCCGAAATAGAAATATTGGCATCGAGAGTGATATTATGTCCATTCAAGATTGTTATGCCCGAAGCAGAGCTGCTGGGAACTAAAGTGGCAGCCACCCAATTGGAACTACCATTGGCAGATGATTCCCAACTTGCAGATGTGTTCCAGTTACCAGTTGCTTTTGAACGGAAATAATCAGAGGCTGCTGATTCTCCTGTAAAATAATTGTAATTAGTACCGCTATTATTCATTACTGATAGCGTTAAATAATCAGTGTCAGTTGAAGGACTTGCAACAGTTGAAGTCATTGCATACCAATTAACTGTAGTACTTGCTGCTTGTCCAGGAATTGTTGCTGAATAACTTGTTCCACTTCCCGTTGCAATAACAAAGCTAGATGAGCTCCAGCTATTGGTTGTATATCTTACAAGAACATATTCTTCAGCACTTTTACTGCCACTCAAAGTTATATTTATAGATACACTAGCATTAGTGTTTACGTTAGTTGTACCTCCTGAAACAGATGAAATATTAATTGGTGTAGCAGATGTTTTTAAAAAACCGAATTTTGAGGTAGCAGCACCTAAAGAATTAGATGTAATAACTGTCATATATTGACTTGTTCCAAAATTCTTCACTAAGGCATTGCTTAATCCACCCGTAACATGATTTAAACTCCAAACAGTATTCCAACTGTTAATCCAATAGCCAGAGCCCCAGCCATCATTCCAATTATCACTATAGCGTAGCATCTTAAATGCTGCATCGTTGCTTGTTTGAGCCGTATATTTCTTAAACCCATTAGGCATATTCGTTGTGGAGTATGGCGTATTTTGAGTCCAACTATTGAAATCGCCAGGAATAAAGTTTGCTCTAACTTCAATAGGATTAAATAGAACCAAACAATAAACAGTAAAAGTACAAATAAGTAAAGTAATTTTTTTCATAACAAACATAATTTTAAAGGGTTATATAAACGTTTTGAATCATAAAATCATAATTTCGAATTGCAAAAATATGTATTTGCAATATATATACAACAACTTAATAGCTAAAAAGTTGCAAGTATTACTGCAATCGTTTGCAATATAACTTAAATAGCAATACAAACTTCAAACACTACCTATTTAACTGATATTTTAAAGTTAAAACAATGAATGTTCTTTTAAATCATAAATATAAACTATAAAATGCTTACAATCTAAAGATTTGAATAGCTTTAATGCCATATTGGCGTTGAATTATGATTTGGTTCAGAAAAA
The DNA here is from genome assembly GCA_903912795.1 of uncultured Bacteroidales bacterium. GTDB lineage: Bacteria > Bacteroidota > Bacteroidia > Bacteroidales > Paludibacteraceae > Paludibacter. The sequence continues at coordinate 2,312 of CAIWIS010000901.1, read as the reverse complement.
TATGATTAATTTTGCACACTTTTAAAAACTGAAGAAATGAAACGAGCACAACAAAAAACCTTTGAACACATAGGCTTGTTTATGTGCGAGTTCCATACGACATTTAAAAAATCAATTATTATCGTATGAAATTTACAAAAATGCACGGTGCCGGTAACGATTATATCTACGTGAACGGTTTTACTGAAACTATTGAAAATCCGATGGAATTTGCTATTAAATATAGCGATCGCCACAAAGGAATTGGATCTGATGGATTGGTAATGATTATGCCTTCGGAAACTTGCGATTTCCGTATGCGTATGTTCAATGCCGATGGTTCGGAATCGGAAATGTGCGGAAATGCTTCGCGTTGCATTGGTAAGTTTGTATATGATAAAGGGTTGACTACCAAAACTTCAGTTACACTCGAAACCTTGGCGGGAGTAAAAGTGTTGGAACTTTTTGTTGGAGCAGATAATAAAGTGGAAAAAGTAACGGTGGATATGGGCGTGCCAATTTTGAATGGTTTAAGCATTCCAACTATTTTCGACGAAGCTCAGGTTGTTAATAAAGAATTGAAATATAATGATGAATTGACTTATAATATTACAGCTGTTTCGATGGGAAATCCACATGCTGTGATATTTACAACAGGAATTCATCAACTCGATTTACCTAAGATTGGACCTGTGGTCGAAAATGTAGCAGCTTTTCCTCGCCGTACCAATACCGAATTTATTGAAGTAGTTAACAAATCGCATGTTAAAATGCGTGTTTGGGAACGCGGCTCAGGCGAAACAATGGCTTGTGGAACAGGTGCTTGCGCAGCTGTTGTGGCAGGTGTTTTGAATGGAATGAACGAGCGTAAAACTAAAGTGGAACTGCTTGGCGGCGAGCTCACTATCGAATGGAAAGAAGCTGACAACCATGTTTATCTCACTGGTGGAGCTACAACGGTTTTTGAAGGAGAAATTTAATCTGCCCCAAACCCATAAAGGGGCTTTAAGAAAACGAATACTAACTACTCTTATTCCCCTTTAGGGGTTAGAGGCAACTATATAAACTAAATAGAATGGCACAAATTAACGACAATTTTATTAAAATACCGGCAACATACTTGTTTTCGGAAATTGCTAAACGCGTAAATCAACACAAAGAAGCAAATCCAGATGCTCCTATAATCCGTATGGGAATTGGCGATGTTAGTCTTCCTTTACCCGATGCATCGGTGGATGCTATGATTAAAGCAGCTGAAGAACAACGACATGCCGATACTTTTCGTGGTTACGGTCCTGAACAAGGTTATGCGTTTTTGCGCGATGCGATTGTGGCTAATGATTTTGCTGCAAAAGGTTTGTCAATTGAAGCAGATGAGATTTTTGTAAGTGATGGAGCAAAAAGCGATACCGGCAATATTGGTGATATTTTCAGTGTAAACAATCGTGTGGCTATAACCGACCCAAGTTACCCCGTGTATGTGGATACCAACGCTATGGGTGGCCGTGCAGGTGAACCAAACGAACAAAATGTATGGAGCAATTTGGTGTATCTGCCTTGCAATGTGGCTAATAACTTTGTACCACAATTGCCTACCGAAAAAGTGGATTTGATTTATCTTTGTTACCCAAATAATCCTACCGGAACTACGCTAACACATGCTCAGTTGAAAGTTTGGGTGGATTATGCAAAAGCAAACAACGCAATTATATTTTTTGATGCCGCTTACGAAGCTTTTATTACGGAAGAAAACGTACCTCACAGCATTTACGAAATTGAAGGTGCAACCGAAGTGGCGCTCGAATTCCGTAGTTTCTCCAAAACTGCTGGATTTACAGGTACACGCTGTGGATACACCGTTGTGCCAAAGGCAGTGATGGCTTTTGCCGAAAATGGTGAAAAAGTAGCGTTAAATAAATTGTGGAATCGCCGTCACAGCACCAAATTCAACGGAACTTCGTACGTGGTACAACGTGCTGCCGAAGCTACTTTCAGCCCCGAAGGTAAAAAACAAGTTAAAGCGTTGATTGAATTTTATACCGAAAATGCACGCATTATCCGCGAAGGCTTGGAAAAAGCTGGTTACACCATTTATGGAGGAAAAAATGCACCTTATGTATGGGCAAAAGCACCCGAAGGTATGGGAAGTTGGGAATATTTTGATTATTTATTGAAAGAAAAAAATATTGTTACCACACCCGGTGCAGGATTTGGACTAAGCGGTGAAGGTTTTGTGCGCTTCTCTGCATTTGGTAGTCGCGAAGCCACTATTGAGGCTATGAAAAGATTATCCTAGAATAATTGCATTTAGTATTCATTGTTGTTATTGGCTC
>CAIWIS010000900.1 GCA_903912795.1 uncultured Bacteroidales bacterium | reverse complement strand
TAAATTTGAAGAAACTGAAATTACGCTAGTCTGAATATTCAATCCAGAGAAGAAAATTTTTTCATTACCGTATGCAGTTCCAAGCGAATTTATGGCATAAGCACGCACATAATATCTTGTGTTTTCAATAAGGCCAGAAACAGTACAGTAAAAAGCATCTGTTCCGCTTGCATTTGTTACTTTATTATCATCAGTAGTTGGATTCGATGATGTGCTCCAGCAGATGCCACGTTCTGTAATAGCAAAACCACCGTCGGAAGCAATAAATCCTCCCGTCGATATAGATGTTGAACTAAGTTTTGTAACTACATTTGTTATTATTCTGGGCATTGACAGTGTATTAACTATCACAGGTTCTCCAACAGAGCCTCCAGAGCCGGTAACACTCGTTTTTTCGGTTCGAACACGGTAGTAATATGTTATTCCACTCGTTAATCCATTAATTGTTTGAGTCAAGTTTGTACTGCAATCTAAGCCATTATAGCCACTTACAAAACTATCAAAATTAGCAGAAGTAGAAACATCAAGTTTGTATGAATTTACAGTACCAATTAAAGGGGCAGTCCAGTTGGCAGTAAAACTATAAGCACCAATATTAGTTGCAGCAGTCGGCACAGGCACTACCATGGCATAACTTTCCACAAAGTTTGACAATGAACCTGTTTTGCTGAAATTACTAAGCGTACCATGTAATGCATTAGTTGACAGATCTGTAATTGTTGAAATTGACGAATTATCACCTCCTGCCGTTCCTTGATTAAAGTTGTAATATGCTAGTAATCCGCTTTCATTCCCAGCTAGTTCGTTATACATAGTTGAATTAATCTGCGATTCGGTACGGGCTACATTCCATATTCTGACCTCATCAATTGAACCGTTGAAAATTTGTATTTTAGTATCCGTTGATCCATTGCCAATTCCAAGACCAACTCCCTGATGATTAATATTATAAGTAAAAGTGCGTTTTTTTACACCATCAATGTAAATAGATGAGCCGTTAGCAACTCCAGCATTAAAGCTAAGTGCCACGTGATGCCATTTATTATCGTTTAGATAAACACCAGTGCTTACGTTATTACTACCATCCCAACTATATGCAACCAATTCGTTGTCGCACATAAACAAAGCATAAGCCCATTGTTTTACAACAATACCTCTATAACTATCCCCAGCATTGGGTGTTTTTATCCATGCTTCGATAGTTCCCTGTGTAAGTCGAACGCTAGCGCTATTTCCAAGGTCTACCATATCATTTACACCATCAAATGCCAATGCATTTCCTGGAGCTGTCATAACAGGTGGAGATTGCTTAATGCTTGCAGAATACATCGAAATGCTGCTTTGAATAGCAATAAAAATAATAACGATAAGTTTGATGTTAAGTGATTTCATAAGGCATATAATTTGAAATGTAAATGATGTAATTTTCAATATTTTGAGTGACAAAAATATACATTAAATGCATAAATGCAATACGCATATTATTCATAATAAGTATGTTACATGGAATTTGGCATGTAGTAAATGTAGTAATATAAACTACATTGTTTTTTAGAGGATTTTTTAGGAAATTAGGATTGTTTTCTTAAATTTTGAAAAACTAATGTGTTGCATATCATAATTCTTATTATAAGAGTTTTTTGCTCTGTCGTAAAAAATTGGAGGGTATATGTAATAAATGCGATAGATATTGTTTGTGGTTTGAATAAAATCGACTATCAAAAAAAAATAATCAAAACAAATATTAACTATAATGGCGGCGAATTAAACATATTATAACTATTTGCGCTTGTGTTGAAAACTTTTAGTCACCTAATTAGCGCTATTACATTTAAAATCATTATTTTTGCAAAAAAAAGTGCCTTATGGGTCGAAAATTGCAATATCAACTTGACGATGATTCGTCGGAATTAATTGCTCGCTACGAACAATTTGTGGCTGGTAATGGTCCCGGATATTTCGATGTGGAAGAGCTTGAAACTATCGTTGATTATTTTCTGCGTAAAGGAAAAGCCAAAGAGAGTTCCAAAGCACTCGACTTGGGTCTGCGTCTTCATCCCGGAAACTCAAGTTTGCAAATAAAACGTGCTAAAATATACCTAGCTCTTGGCGAAACCCAAAAAGCAATGCGCATATTCGAAACTTTAAATGAAAGTACCGAGTATGAATTATTACTGCTGAAAGCCGAAGCGCTAATTAAATCGGGTCGACACAAAGAAGCTGCAAAAGTGTGCAATGATATAATCGAAAACGAAGTTGACGACATTGACAATATTAGTATCGATATTGCATTTATTTATATTGCCGATTTAGATATTTTGAATGCGCTACATTTTCTGAAAATTGGCGACAAGTACAATAATCAGAATGTTGACTTATTATTTGAACTTGCCTTTTGCTACGAACAAATAGCTGATTCAGGAATGGCTATCGAAACCTATAATCGAATAATTAATATCGATTCATTTTTACCCGAGGCGTGGTTTAATCTAGGCCAAGTGTATTTTGTGCAACAGGAATTTCAGAAATCACTTACAGCTTACGATTTTGTGTTGGCTATTAACGAAAATGATTCGCTTGCTTGTTTGCAAAAAGCACATGCTCATTTTCAACTCGAACAATACCAGCAGGCTTGCGATGCTTATGCCGATTATGGTAAAATGACTGGCGAAAACTGGCAAACCCAACTTTTTATAGGCGAAAGTTATGAAAAAATGGAGCGTTACGATGATGCCATTGAATTTTACAACCAATCATTAGTTGAAAAACCCGAGAATTACGATGCTTTAACTGGTATTGCTATATGCTTATTGGAAAAAGAACAATTCGAAGAGAGCCTGAATTATTCGCAACGTGCCCTTAAACAACACGAGGATGCTCCTGATGCTTGGGTTTACTTGGCGGAAGCATTAGTCGGACTTGATAACCTTGATGATGCTTTATTGGCTTATCTTAAATCGATTACTATTGAGGCCAATCAACCCGATACACTTATGGCAATTGCCAATATTTGTATGGATAAGGGCGAATGGAAAACGGCTTTGGAGTATTATTTAGCTGCTTACGATTTAGATAACACCTTGGAATTTATTGATTTATTCATTGCAGTTGCCTTTTTTAAAAACGATAATATTAGTGCATCCAGAATTTATTTGAAAAAAGCAAGTGCTTTAAGTTTGGATGCAGAACGTTTGTTTTTTGAAGTTTGCGACGATGCCAATCCTACTGATTTTGTACTCTAAAAATATAGTAATTTCATTATACACTTTTCAAATATGGTTAAAAGAATTGTTTTGTTTTTCTCTATTATTGTTTTGTCATTTAATATAAATGCACAAGAAAACTTGCAACCTGTTGCTGCCGATTCACTTAGTATAATTCAAAAAGTGGAACATTGGTATGAGAATAATATGGATTATGGTAGTATAACCTTGTTGATGACTATCGAAAGTTCGTTTATACCTTTTCCTTCCGAAGTAGTAATTCCACCCGCAGCTTACATTGCCAGCAAGCCCGACAGTCATTTAAATATATTTTTGGTAGTCCTTTTCGGTACGTTGGGAGCTCTTATTGGAGCTTATATTAATTATTTTTTAGCATTGTGGTTGGGCCGACCTGTAATGTACAAAATAGCCGATAGTAAATTTGGAAAAATATTATTGCTTTCGAGTGATAAAATAAAAAAGGCTGAAAAGTATTTT
>CAIWIS010000899.1 GCA_903912795.1 uncultured Bacteroidales bacterium | reverse complement strand
TCCGGCATTCTCAATTGATAATGAAGGAAAATCGGCAATAGCAGCTGTTTCGGGTGTCCAGGGATTTTTCACAAATGTGGATACATTTTTATCGCCGTACAGTGGCGAAACACTATACATAGCTCCTTCGGAATCAGCACGTAAATTCACCTCACGACCTACAGCAGCCTGAAAGTTTGCATCCACATAAAATCCATAGGCATTGAAACCAAGATTAAAACCTAAATCAAAATCAGGAACAGTAGGATCTTTGCCAATTGGTGTAAAATCGTTTGAATTAATCACATTGTCGTTGTTCAAATCTTTGTAACGAACACTGCCCGGTATTACTTTACCCCACGATTGAGTAGGTGCGGCATCTATTTCGGCCTGATTTTGAAATAATCCCAATGCAATAAGTCCAAATCGTTGACCAACAGGTTGTCCCTGTCTGTACAAGTAAGTATCAACACGGGTTAATTCACCCATACGGGTAACCTCATTTTGTACAAAAGTCACATTTGCACCTACGTTATAACCCCAGTTTTTAAACTGCTTACTGTGATCAATAGCTAATTCGAAACCTTTAGAATGTACCTGGCCGTAATTAGTATATCCAAATGAATTTCCAAAATAATTAGGAATTAATGCATCTCCCGAATTTAAAATGTCGTCTCTGAACTCATTGAAATAGGTGATCATTAATTGTGTGTTTTTAAAAAGCGTCAAGTCTATACCTAAATCCGTTTTATATGCTTTTTCCCATGTGAGATAAGGGTTGCCGGCAGTTTGTTCAACACCAGCAGAAGTATATAAATTACGATAACCAAAACGCGATCCACCAATATTCTGATTACCAACAAGACCTGTAGATGCCCTTAGTTTCAAATAAGAAATGAGCGTGAAATCTTGCATAAACGATTCAGACGAAACTACCCACGCACCTGAAATAGCTGGAAATAAGCCAAAACGACGTCCCACCATGAAATTTTCGGAGGCCCCGTAATTGGCTACTAAGTCAACAAAATACTTTTTATTGAAATCATAGGAAATTTTTCCCGACAAACTCTGTCTTTTAGTTGGAAAATCAGGACCGGTAACATATTCACTTTGGCGATACATGGCCAATGCGGATATAGTATGATTTCCAAAACTACGATTATATTTACTGTAAAATTCAAGGTTATTTCTTCGATATTCACTTTCACCCGTTACTCCGGTAGTTGTCAGGTTTCCGTTAATACCATATGGTGCCGACAATGAACCGCCAGATGGAGATGCAATAAACTCCTGAACTGCATAGGTTTTCGTATAGCCATCACTTACTGTATAAAAATTATCGAAGGTGGCACGCATTCCAATAGCAAGACCCTTTACAAAATCAGACAAGTCATAGTTAGTCACAATATTGGATTGAAAATAACGACGGTGAGTTGCTTTATATCCTTGTTCGTTAATATAAGCCACAGGGTTGTTACGATAAGTATTTGATCCACCATATATACCTGGAGCTACAAAAACCGGAGCTACATTGGGGTGAAAATTGTATAGATTGTTAAAAATTGAAGCACTACCTATTGTTGGTTCATTTACATCTTCTAAACGTCCTGCTAAATCCATGCGAACAGACATCCTTTTGCTAACTTTTATGTCAATATTTGAACGAAAATTCATACGATTCAGATTACGGTTTGTACTGTATGATCCATGATCCGTATTTTTGAATATACCCTCAGCATTTTCAAGACCAACATTCACATAGTATTTAGCTATATCATTTCCGCCACGGAAATCTAATAAATACTTCTTGGATGGAGCATATTGTCGAATCGTTTCCGAAAACCAATCTACATTAGGATATAACTTGGGGTCGGCATTTAACCGGTATCCTTCTATTTGAGCATCACTAAACCTAAATGGAGCCGTTTTTCCATCATTTTTTTGTGCCATATTGTAATAACGGGCATAATCGTATGATCCATAAAACTGAGGCAAACGTGTTGGCGAACTTACTCCTGTTTCTACTTTTAGACCGATAGAGGATTTTCCAGCGATGCCTCGTTTTGTTGTGATAATCAAAATTCCATTTGCTCCATCCATGCCATATAATGCAGTAGCAGCGGCATCTTTTAGAACTGAAACACTTTCAACTTCGTCTGTCGACAAGGTGTTATATTCACGTTCAAAACCATCTACTAATACAAGCGGTGTGTTAGAGCCTGTAAAGGTATGTTTTCCTCTGATTAGAAGTGCCGGATAATCATCGCCAGGCTCTCCGTCGGATTGCTTGATATTAAGCCCGGGAAGTCTTCCGTACAAAGCATTTCCAAAAGCCAATACTGAATTGTTTTTTATTCCCTTATTGCTAAGTGATGAAATTGATGAAGTTAGCTCTTTTTCACTACGATTTTCCATAAGCATTTCAACTTTTTTCTCGCCCGAATTGGCACAAAGAACTACCGTCAACGCTTTTTTACCGATTAGTTCACGTGTTTTATAGTCTTGTTTCTGTATATTTAGTACAGTACCTTTTGATGCAGTAAGTTTAAACCTTCCTAAATAATCGGTTGTATCCGAGGAATTTATTGTCTTTATAATTGCATTGCTCAGAAGTTTGCCATTTTCATCTTCAACTACACCATTTATAGTTATTGTTTGTGCAGCTATTGTACCAAAAGCCAGTATTGAAAAGCAAATTCCAAAAATGGTTTTCTTTATTTTTTCCAACTTTTTCATATTGAATTCTATCATGATTATTAATGATTTAATGTTATTGAGATCAAATAAATTACCAACCTGGATTTTGAATTAATCCATAATTTTTATCAACTTCTTGTGTTGGGAATGGGTTCATATACCATTTTGTAGACCATACACGGGTGCTGTAAAGTTGTTTCTCGTAAGTCAACTTATAAGGCCAATTGTCTGTTGGATTATGATACCATTTTTTAATGGCGACCTTATAAATGTTTACAGGAATCTGTTTTTCTGACTGCAGAGTTCGGCGTAAATCAAACCAACGTTGATCCTCGTAAAACATTTCGATGTTTCGTTCATGAGCTATAGTTTTCTGCATCGCCTCATAACCTTGACCGGTAAGCACATTAGGCATTCCCGAGCGAGTACGGATAAAATTCAAATCGGACTCAACTTGTGCATTTGGACCGTGGTAATATTCATTCAGAGCTTCTGCACGTATCAAATAAAGTTCTGCCATGCGCATATAAATATTCAGCGGCGTCATTGAACCCTCTCTCAACTCCCAACCACGGTTAAATTTACGGACATAATGCAAAACCGATACACGACTTTTACGCGAAGACTGACCATAACATAGATTTGAGTAAAGAGAATCTGGTTTCCCTTTTCCATCAATCCATGCATCAGCCATATCAATATATGGCTCAACACCATAATCAATCAAGCCATTATAAGCAATAGAAGCATAAAAGCGGGGATCAAGTCCTTCATACGGCTTTCGGGCAACAGCGGCAACTAATTTTCCACCATCAATTGCCGAAGTTCCGGTTGGAATTGCATTGATGTTATATGACAGAAGATTATCCCATGATTTATACTGACCGGATACATTCGATTTTAATTCATAACGCTCCACCTGATTAATTGGAACAAGATTGGTGGCATATCCGTACGACGCATAAGTTGTGAGACCACGAATCTGGTTATAATAATACCAGTTTCCATTATTTGCCTCTAACACACCCCAAATTACTTCAGTATTTCCTTTAAATGGGTAATTTACATTTGCAACGGTATAATTCATGGCATTGTCGCGTTGAGTTGGATCATCTACAACAGCATAACCATTTGCAATACAATAATCAATGGCTGTTGTAGCAGCATCAGCTGCTTTTTTCCAACGTTCCGGATCATTATTCATGAAGCAAATCAGGTTCGAATTTTCGCCCAAAGCCGACGAATAAGGGTGGTCGGTATTAAAAAGAGGGCTGGCTGCATATAATTCCATACGCGCTTTGAGTGCATAAGCAAATGCCATCGGGAAACGACCAAATTCTGTTGCAACTGTTATTTTCGCAGGTAAAATATCTACATAATTGGTCATTACATCTTCAAGCAAACCATTAATAAAATCATATGTCTCTTTGAATGTGGCTCGTTTTGCCTTCATTGTCTCGTACGAATCTGTTGCAGAAAAAGAATTTGTGATAATTGGAACACCTCCATAACGTTTAAACATCTCAAAATAAACTAAAGCAATCATTAATTTACATTCCGCCTTGATACGGGATTTTTGAACTGTAGCTGATAGCCCCTGATTTGTTGGGAAAGTTCCATCTGGAACCCGATCAATATTGTTTAGAATAATATAAGCTTTGCGTATCGTTATCCATTTCTGAGCATAATCATCTTCGCCCTTATACGCACTCGACCAAGAAGCACAGGTACTTGGCTCAACATTACCATTGTAGTAACGTTGCACCTGATAGCCCTGCTGTACATCAAACGATTGACCTTCGTCGGTTAATGCACTGGCAAAAGTACCTCCTCCCATGCGAGTTCCATTTGTACCAAACCCACGTGTATCAAAGTTCAATGGAATAGGATAATTATACATATCATAGACCATTTTCTGGGAATTGGTGTATTTCGAAAACACTGAATCGAGATTGAATGACACTGCCGGAGGAAACTCCATAAAGTCGTTGCATGAACTTGATATCAAAGCAACAACAAGTAGTATTAATAATATATATTTATTTTTCATTTTTCTGTAATCTATTTGGTTAGAAATCAACTTTTAAACCCATGTTATAAACTTTCACCTGCGGATATGTCCAACTATCATTTGTACTACCTTCAGGATCCAGAAATTTAAGATTATCCCACGTAAACAAGTTTTGACCGTTAACATAAACCCTCAATCCATCAATCCCCAATGCTTTTTTCACCAACTTTCTATCAAAACGGTATGCAAATTCTACATTTCGAAGGCGAAGATACGAACCATCACGTGCCCAGGTGGAAGATGGAAGATAACTGGTAGGATTTGCATAATTCAGGGTTAAACGGGGGCGTAGAGCTGTTTCTGCGGTTTCCGGAGTCCAGCGTTCAGCAACTGTAAAGCCTAAAATACCACCATTGACATCAAAAGGTTTCTGGAATTTTCCACCCATAATTTTGGAAGTATTTGTTGCGCCCTGAAACAGGAAAGAAAAATCAAATCCTTTGTACGATACTCCTCCACTGAAACCGTAGTTCACTTCCGGAAATTCCGGATTGCCAATGGGTACCATATCTTTTGTTGAAATAACTCCATCACCATTTACATCAACATATCTTAATTCACCTATTCCAGGTGTTCCTAAAACAGGACCTTTCGCTATATCGTCTGCATTATTAAAAAATCCATCAGAAATATATCCAAAGTTTTCGCCTATTCGTCGACCGGTTCTCCAAGTATTAGGATTATTCAAATCCATAATCTCGTCCATCTCTAAAATTTGATTACGAGCAAATGAATAATTACCTGCTATAAAATAACCGAATTTTCCGAATTCCTGACGCCATTTAGCATCCAATTCAAAACCATGATTTTTAATATGTCCCAGATTAAAATAATCCTGACCTGTTGAAATTGCCACATGGGTTGGCATAGAATTTAGAATAGTGAGAATATTTTTACGGTCACTATTGTACAAATCTGCATTGAAAGTCAGTTTGTTTTTGAACATCGAAACCTCAATTCCGAAATTTTGCTTTGTAGCTGTCTCCCAGGTTACCAATGAGTTACCCAATTTACCTGCAACATATCCTGCTTGATTTGTTGGTGAAGCTATATCACCAAATACAGCACCACCGCCTGATTTATATTCTGAATCGAGGTATAAGAAACGCATACCTCCGCTCGTTGCATCATTCCCTACAACTCCATGAGATACTCTGATTTTAAACTTATCCAGAATATCTTCACTGATTATGTTTTTTACAAATTGTTCTTCAGCAACATTCCATCCAGCTGAAAAAGCTGGGAACCATGCAAAACGGTTATTGACAGGAAAATTCTCGGATCCATTGTAACCAAGGTTTACTTCTAATAAATACTTGGAAGCATAGTCATAAGTAAAACGACCAACTGCACCCATGTATGAAAGTGGAATAGAATAATAGATATCATTTGATGGGTTGGTAGTGTACCATTTCTTATCTAAAGTACCCAATACCAAACCTCCTACATTATGGTTACCAAAGGACCTTTTATATTCCAAAGCTAATTCACCATGTATCTTGCGGTTACGACCCCAACTTTCCGATGATACTACAAGAAATTTTTCACCTGATGGTTTAAATTGCATGGCAGTATTGCCATTTTCATCCGGTAGATAAACTATTGAATATGTTACACCGCCCTGACCACGATTGACTTTGTGTAAATAATAACTATCATACGAAGCTAACCCTCTTAAGGCTAATCCTTTGGTAATAAAGTCCAATTTTTGATTAAAATTAAGGGTAAGTGCAATCGTATTCTGATTATTTTCGTTACTTGAACCAACCATTTGTCCCACCGGACTTCCCATTGGCGCTCCTACACTTGAATTAATTACTTTTCCTTCGTATATTGTTGGACCTGAAATTGGAGTTGTAGCTAATAATGTACTCCAAATGTCCTGGGGTTGATTAATTTTTGATACTATTCCACTAATCATAACTCCGATTTTGGTCGTTGGTGTTACATCAACGTCAATATTGGAACGCAAATTAAAACGGTCATACAAATAATTATTATCCAGTTGCCTATTTTCTACCAGTTTACTAAAGTCCCTTGTTAATCCTTCTTGAGTAAAATAGCCTACAGAAGTATAGTATTTTGTATTTTTCGATCCTCCGCTAATAGTAATATTATGTTGTTGCTGAACAGCAAAAGGTTTTAAACACATTTTCATCCAATCGTTATTTGGGTATTCTAATGCTTCTAGAGCAGTTTTATTGGGATTTAATATCCTCTGTATAATAGATTCACTGTAAAATGGTGTAGCAGTTGGTGTATCATTTATCAGTGCTTCGTTGTACATACGCATAAAACCTTCGGCATCAATCAATGATGGCATACGTGTAGGTTGTTGAATAGCAAAATTAGTAGAAACACTAACTTTTGCAGGACCTTCTTCACCCTTTTTTGTAGTAATAATCATAACACCATTAGCACCACGAATACCAAAAACGGCGGTAGATGCAGCATCTTTCAACACCGAAATACTCTCTATTTCGTTTGGATCGAGTTGGGTAAAATCACGTTCGACTCCATCCACAAGAATTAGAGGATCTGCATTGTTTGTGGTCTCAATACCACGGATTCGAAGTGTTATACCGTCAGCGCCTGGTTGACCACTTCTCTGGTAAGTTGTTAGGCCTGGCGTACGCCCAATTAACGCTGTAGCCATATTAGCAGTTGGCGTTTTAAGCAGGTCTTTTGAACTTACTGTTGTCACAGCTGCAGTCATTGAAGCACGTTTTTGCATTCCATAGCCTACTACAACCATATCTTTTAGATTAACAGAACTCTGCACTAATTCTACATTAATAACTGCATTTCCAGTATATTTCACTTCGGCAGTCGTATAACCGATATACGAGAATTTAATAATTGCCGTTTTGCTTGCAATTTTTAGTGAATACTCGCCATTCAAATTGGTAGCAGTTCCAGTATTGGTTCCTTTTACCAAAATACTCACACCCGGAGCCGGAGATCCGGTTTCGTCTGTTACTAAACCTCTTAAAGTTCTTTCTTGAGCAAGAAGAAATACAGATGGCACTAGTAATAAAATTAAAAAAATGATTCTCTTCATTCGTGATTGTTTTAAAGTTTATATGATAAGCTTATTGGATTAATTTACTATCATTCCAAACACCGCTACAGGAACTAGTTCTGATGGATGTATAAATTTCAAAGTCAAGGTTCTTGTTTTTATTTTTTCGTTAAAATACAATGTATTTATAGTTTGATGATTAGTTGAAGTTTCATATAAAATATTACCGGATTCATCC